>JBHGBG010000027.1:0-33046 GCA_041946875.1 Bathyarchaeia archaeon | reverse complement strand
AGCAGGAGCAGATGGTGCAAGCCGTGCTGGAGACTTGCCGAAAGAACAACCTCAAAGACGCCTATGTACGCTTAGTCGTGACGCGGGGCGTGGGCGATCTAGGCTTGGATCCGAGGAAATGCTCCATCGCAACCGTCATAGTCATCGCAGACCACATTTCCCTCCACGAGGGCGAAGCCAAAACCCGAGGAATCACCGCCTTGGTTTCTTGGGTGCGCCGAGACCCCGTCGACGGCACATCGCACGAGATTAAGTCGCTTAACTACTTGAACAGCGTGATGGCGAAACTGGAGGCGAACATGAGCGGCGCCGACGAAGCCCTCTTCCTCAACAAGGAAGGCTGCGTGGCTGAAGGCGTGGGCGAAAACCTGTTCGTCGTCAAACGCGGCAAAATCACAACGCCTCCAAGCGCGGCGGGCTCGTTGGAAGGCATAACCGCCAAGTCCGTGTTTGCTCTCGCTAAGAAGCTGGGCTATGACATTAGCGAAGCCAATGTCACACCCTTTCAGCTGATTAACGCCGACGAGGTGTTCTTCACCGGAACCGCCGCGGAAATCGTGCCCATCCGCGAGGTCAACTGGCGGAGAATCGGCGACGGAACGCCTGGCCCGGTGACGAAG
The DNA here is from genome assembly GCA_041946875.1 of Bathyarchaeia archaeon. Classification (GTDB taxonomy): domain Archaea; phylum Thermoproteota; class Bathyarchaeia; order Bathyarchaeales; family Bathycorpusculaceae; genus JADGNF01. The sequence goes on along the minus strand of JBHGBG010000027.1, from coordinate 32,426 downwards.
AGGCTCATGGCAGAGTTCAAGAAAGTGATCAGCGACCCCAAAGAAGGAGTACCCATCTAAAGTTTCCCCTTTTTATCCGCAGTTCATTGTGTGCACCCTTGACTTCTTGGTAAACGTCGAAACGAGTGGTTTTGAGTTGTTCTCGCTAGAGAACAGTTCTGTTCTTGGGGGAGAATTAATAGTAACGTGACATAGTATTGCGTTGATGGAAGCGAAGAAAGCAGCCTTTGGTTCAGTTGCCGCTTTGCTCTTGATTGCATTGGTGCTTACGGTGCAGATTGTTGAGGTGGCAGAGGCTAATTTCTTTCCAGGACCTGCGCTTGTGGTCAATTCACCAATTTCAGGAACAGTCTATACAAACACTTCTATTCCACTCAATGTTATTGCTATGGTCGCGAATCCCACTCCAGAGATTGTGTCCATCATGTACTGTCTTGACGGAGACTCAAATGTAACTCTAACCAACTTGAAGAAAACATTGCGCTTGCCAGGTCATATAGACGGTTCTGAGTTCTGTGCGGAGTCAGTCTTGGAGAACCTGACGGAAGGCAACCATACGTTAAATATTTATTCTCGGGACGCCAGCGGCGGGGCGATGTCAACATCGGTAAAATTTAGAATTGACACACATTACAAGAGCCCGCTTTCAGTCCTTTCTCCTCAAAACACAACGTATATCACAACCGAAGTCCCGCTGATTTTCGTCTGCACAGAGGAGATACGACGTACTGCAGATTTCACGATGGCTGATTACATACTAGACGGAATGGGTGGAGGACCCATCTCAGGAAACCTGACCTTGACCAACTTGTCACTCGGCAACCACACCCTAATGGTTATCGTTTGGACCGCAAATGGAACTTTCTCTGAAACGATCAACTTCAACATAACAAACCAGACACCGACGCCAGTTCCCACACCTACTGATCCTCCAACCTTGCAGCCAACGCCAACAACCTCAACCGCGGTTCCAGAACTGGAGAGAACAGCCTCAGCCGCGACTCCAGAGTCGGAAAGTAGAAACAATGCATCAAGCAGCTTCAACTGGGCAACAATTGCAGCCGGGGCAGTGGCGATTCTCGTAACAACCACTGCACTTGTCCTCATTATGAAACAAAGACATCGAAAAACGGAATAGGCTTCTCAGCTTTTCTTTCTCATGAAACCTTCCAGCGCGTCGAGAGCCACTTCGAGTGTCTTAATTGGCGGAAGATATACCGCACGGACATGCCCTGCGCCGTAGACTGGGTCGAACCCTGAGCCGTGCACGACTAGAATGCCTGTTTCTCTCAGCAGATCCACGACGAAGTCCAAGTCTGTCTTCCAGCGTTTACCCACGCCGTGAATCTTGGGGAAGATGTAGAAGGCGCCCTCGGGTTTGGTACAGCTAATTCCTGGGATTTCGTTCAGGCGTTTCCACGCGTAGTCCCTTCGCTGCTTGAGCTTCTCAACGTAGCCTTTGATGTGGTCCTGCGGACCGGTGAGCGCTGCCGCTCCGGCTTTCTGCACGGGCGTGTTCGCGCACAGTCTGATGCGGCACTCCTGCAGGATGGACTGCTTCACCTGGTCTAGGTCGCCGTTGGGTGCCTTGAAGTACACGTAGCCGAGCCGCCAGCCCGTCATAAGGTAGGCCTTGGAAAAGCCGTTGAGTCCGATGACCGGGATGTCGTCGCTGGCTAAACTCGCGGTGCTGGCGAAGTCGCCATCGTCTGGATACGCCAGCTGGTCGTAGATTTCGTCCGACACCACAGGCAACTGATGTTCCGCCGCGAGGTCGAGCATCTGCTTCACGACCTTCTTCGAGTAAACGGCGCCCGTCGGGTTGTTCGGGTTCGTTATGACAATGGCGCGTGTGTTCTCGGTGATTTTGCTCCGCAGGTCGTCCAAGTCGGGCTGCCAACGTTCTTCCTCGATGGTTCGGTAGGAAACGGGCATGCCCTTGAAGAACTTGGTGTAGGAAATGTAGGGCGGGTAAGTAGGTCCGGGGAAGAGAATCTCGTCTCCGCGCTCCACCAGCGTGGCGAGCACCATCTCGATGCCTTCGGAGACGCCCTCAGTGACAAGGATGTCCTCCGGCGAGAGGTCGAGCCCGTTGACTCGCTTCTCCTTCGCTGCGATTGCCTCCCTCAGCTCGGGGATGCCGTCCGAAGGCGAGTAGTTGTTGGAGTCGTCTCCGACGGCTTCGCAGAGCGCGTCTTTGATGTGCTGGGGCGTGCGGAAGTCGAAGGCTGGTGGGTCTCCGATGTTCAGGTAGAAGATTCTCCTGCCTTCTTTTACGAGTTGGTCGGTGTAGCTGATGACGTCCCGTATGGCGTACTCGATGGATTTTGCGCGTTTGGTGACTTTGATATGCGTCAAGGCGAAAGCCTTCAAGAAGGCAAACATATCACTGCATAGAAAATAAATGTTGCGAGAGAAAGGTGGCGCCTCCACAGTTCGTGAAGGCGAAGCTGGATGTTACTTGGGTGTTTGCGTCTTTTTTCTGCCGTTTTCCATGCGGGTTTTTCTGCGTAGCCACACGCCTTCTACGAGGAACAGAACGGTGGCTATGGCGGTCGGCGAAATCAGGTAGTACAGGTACACGTCGGGAGCTTGGCCTCGGGTTATCAGAGGCAAAGCAATCAAGCCGATTTCGACTACTAGCATGCCCATGAAAAAGAAAGAGTAGAAGATGAGCCGAGGCACCAACGTTCGGCCGATCCACAAGTGTCCGCTGACGCCGACCTTCTCTTTGACGGTGTATTCGCCGTATTCGTCCTTCATCATCAAGCCTAAAGCTTCGAGTTTCTGCAGGTGCCAGTGGGCGATGCTGGGGCTTGTGAGGTTGGTGGCGCGCATGACTTCGCGGGGTCCGACGGGCTTGCCTTCTTTGACGGCGTAGGCGTACACGTTGAGCGTGGTGCCTTCGAGCTCGTCAGCGCATGCGTTGGTCACGGCTGAGTCCTCGGCGCGATGGTTACTTCTATGCTTGATTTGCCTGGCTGGAACGTTTGATCGTCGGCTAGGATTGCATTGTAGACATATCCGCTTGGTGTCTTTTCGAGTTGCAGTTGGATTGTTTGGATGGCGGTTGAGGCGGTGTTGTAGTATGTTCCGTTAACAGGCCAGACGTTGACATAGTTTGAGACGGAAGAGTATAGCTTGAGTTTTCCTGATTCCAGCGCTGCGTTGATTTTATCAGACATGTACCCTTCTGTGTGCATCTGTGTACCGCTGACTATGATTAGTCTTGACTCATGTGGTCCCCATGTACTGTTGAATCCACTAAGGTAGTAGTTTCCCCAGTCGCCAGGTATCCAAGCGTATCCCCGTCCACCGCCCCAACTGCCCCATCTCGGCAATGTCGCTATCGGCGCTGCGGTTCCTGTTTTATTGTAATAATCGATGGCGTAGCTCTCAGTCGGTTGCCACCCCAATGGTAATGCGATGTTTATCAGCATTCCTTCTCCAATCATAAATGGCTGCATGTTGTCTACTGTTACTCTGCCTGTCACGTCAACCCATGACCCGTTAATGTACATCTCTGTAATCAAGGGGTTGCCAGTTAGGTCGTAGTATTCGGCTATGGGTACACCTTCAAACCAGACGCCTGTCTCGCTTGCGTTAGCTGGCAGATTAGGAACTGTACCGTTAATTGCATGATTTGCGCTGAAGTCCCGTACCTCATCTGGGTTGAGAGGCCCTGAAATAGCACCGTCATATGCGACGCCATGCCAATAGGTTCTCCAAAAGGCTTGCGTGAGGGCAGTCAGGCAGTCTGGGTAAGGCATTGATTGCCATGTGCCGTCTGGTAGATAGCGGCCTTCGGGAATCCATGTGATGTTTACCCATTTGCCGTCGAGGTAGACTCCGTCGACGATGCCGCCGAAAAGCTGGCTAGGGAAGATGCCGTTGTCGGGATAGGGTTCGGCGGTGTCGTATATGGATATGGAGCCGCCGAGGATTGATTGTTGTACAGAGATGTCCTTGCCTAATGCAGCTGCTACTTCGTAGACAGTGGCGGGTTTATCCGAGATATTTGTGACATTAAGCACGACGTTATAGGTAAGGTTGGTAGCTGGGTCGGTCTTGCTTGTTGGGTTGCGTGCTTCGTCGTATTCTGTGTATGTGTATTGCCAGTCTGTGGTGCTGAAGTTGGCGTAGACGACGTTGACGCTGAACTCTGCTTTGGGTCCTTCTAGGACGCGTGGAAGCGGCTGTATATTCATTGGCGTAATTAGCATGGGGGAAGCGTAGGCGACGCCTATACCTAACGCCAGCAATGCGACGAGAGTTAGTTTTATGCTTGTTTTCATTCTATCACCTGAGACCACCTTTTGCGGAGCGGCTTTTAGCTCTGTTTGCCGAACAGTTCTGTTCGGCTACCCGAACATCCTAAGCCAGTCATGTGACTGCACAAGAAATCACAGCCAGTATACGGCTTTTTTGGTTTTCCAGGGACTTCTCGAGTTTTTGACTGCGCAGCAGGTTTTATTTGCGAAACACTCAAGATTGACGTATGCGAAGTAACGCGGCGCTGACTGGTGCTTAGGTGTTAGTTCGCATGGATCCCGAAACTAATTCGCGCTTCTTGAAGAACCCTCAGCTTCTCTTAGAGAGGTCGTCAGGAAAGTTTTTGTCTCCGTTCGCTTCTAGGTACAGTCAGGCTCGTTTTGTAAGGTGAACTCTCATGTACGGATGGAACGGCTACATTCTGAACGTCAACCTCACCAAGAAAAAGGCAGCTCCACAGCCCTATGACCTGGATTTTGCCAAGAAATTCCTCGGCGGCAGAGGCTTCGCAGCCAAAATCCTCTGGGACACGCTCCCGCCGGGAACGGACCCGCTGTCGCCCGAGAACAAGCTCATCTTCGCCACGGGACCGCTGACTTCGTTTCCGTTGCCTAACAGCGGCAAACTCGTCGTCGCCTCCAAAAGCCCCTTGACGGGCGGGTACGGCGACGGCAACGTTGGAACCTTCACCGCAGTGCACATGCGCCGGGCGGGCTACGACGCCGTGGTCGTGGAGGGCAAGGCGGAGCAACCGACGATTCTGCGCGTGAAGGATAAGGCAGTCGAGTTCCTCAACGCCAGAGACGACTGGGGCACCAGCACGTTTGAGACTGAGGCGCGGCTGAGGAAAATCTACGGCAAAGCCGTCGGCATTGTCAGCATCGGTCCGGGCGGAGAGAACCTCGTCAAGTTCGCCTGCGTCTGTTCTCAGGAGGGCAGGGCGGGCGGCAGACCGGGCATGGGCTGCGTCATGGGTTCGAAGAACCTCAAAGCCGTCGTAATCGAGGGCTCCGGCACGGTCCCAGTGGCACATCCCGAAGAGTTCACAGAACAGGGTATGGCGGGCTACAGGGAAATTCTCCAGAAACCTGACTACGCGTTCTGGAAGCGGCAGGGCACGCTAAGCACCATCGAGTACAGCAACGAAAACAGCTGCCTGCCCACGCGGAACTTCAGCGAAGGCGTGTTCGAGGACGCGCAGAAAATCGACGGGTTCCGAGCTGAGGAGCTGAAAATAAGCAACCGAGGCTGCCCCAACTGCAACATGACCTGCGGCAACGTCATCAAAGACGCCGAAGGCGCACCCGCTGAGCTGGACTACGAGAACGTCGCCATGCTGGGCAGCAACATCGGCTTAGGCAACCTCGCGCAAGTTGGCTCGCTGAACAGGCTAGCGGATGAGCTGAGTTTGGACACGATTTCGCTTGGCAGCGCCTTGGCTTTCGCCATGGAAGCCTCCGAGAAAGGCTTGATTGCAGAGCGGATAAGCTGGGGCAACTACGAGCAGGCTCGCGGATTGGCGGAAGATATCGCACACAAACGCGGCTTGGGCGCGGTTCTGGCTGAAGGTGTGCGCGGCGCCGCCGCAAGAATCGGCGGAGGCTCCGAGGATTGGGCGATGCACGTGAAAGGGCTGGAGGTCAGCGCCTACGACTGCCACACCCTGCCAGCGATGGCTTTGGCTTACGGCACCTGCAGCATCGGAGCGCATCACAAGGAAGCGTGGGTCATCGGCTGGGAAACAGAGCACGACCGTTCAGGCTATGGAGACGAGAAAGCCGCCAAAGTCATCGAGTTCCAGCACACTCGCGGCTTGTTCGAGCTGATGGGCGTCTGCCGCTTTCCCTTGGTGGAGCTCGGGTTCGAGAGCGACTGGTACCCCAAGTACATAAACCTCGCCACGGGACAGGACTACACTTGGGGGTCGCTGGCGCAGACGACCGAGCGCATCGTCAACTTGGTCAGGGCTTTCTGGGTGCGCGAGTACCGAGACAAGTGGACGCGGGCGATGGATGTCCCGCCGCCGCGATGGTTCAAGGACGCGTTGACGGAGGGTCCGCTGAAAGGCACAAAACTCGACAGGGCAAAATACGAGTTCCTGCTTCAGGCTTACTACCGCAGGCGAGGCTGGGACGAGAATGGCGTACCCAGAAAGGCAACGCTGAAGCGGCTGGGTTTGGGCGATGTCGCCCAGTAACTCAAACCCTATTTCGCTGAAGAAGTGGCTGTAGCTTCTTAGTATGATTTAGCGAAGTAGACGATTTCCTTCGCTTTCCGTCCACAGTAGACGCAGTCGCCGACGGGTTCTTCCCTTTCGAAGGGCACGAGCCGGATGGTTGCGCTCGTTTCATCCTTGATCTTTTCTTCGCAGTCGCCGCTGCCACACCAGGCTGCGCGGAGGAAGCCGCCTTTTTCGGCGAGTACCTTCTTGAATTCGTCGTATGTTTTGACTGTGGTGGTTTGCTGTTCCAAGTTGACTCGGGCCTTGGCGTAGAGGTTGTGCTGAATCTCCGTCAGCAGGTTCTCCACGGCTGCCACGGCATCAGCTTCTTTCACGAAGCTCTTCTGATAAGTGTCACGTCTCGCCATGGTGACCTGTTGCTGCTTGAGGTCGCGGGGTCCGATTTCTATGCGGACGGGGACGCCTTTGAGTTCCCACTGGTTGAATTTCCAGCCAGGCGTGTATTCTTCCCTGTCGTCGAGGACGACGGCTATGCCTTTCTGCTTGAGTTTGTCGGCGATTTCCTTGGCTTTTGCGGTGATGGCTGCGGGGTCGGCGCCCTTGTAGGGGATGGGCACAACGACGACTTGGACGGGCGCGATTTTGGGCGGGAGCACTAGGCCTCGGTCGTCTCCGTGGACCATGACGAGGGCGCCTATGAGCCTCGTCGTGATGCCCCAGCTTGTTTGCCACACCTCGTGGTCTTTCTCGTCTTCGCCGATGAATCTTATGTCGAACACCTTGGCGAAGTTCTGACCCAAGTTGTGGCTGGTGCCCATCTGCAGCGCCTTGCCGTCGGGCATTATGGCTTCCATGGTGGTGGTGTAGAGGCCGCCCGCGAATTTTTCTCTCTCGCTCTTCTTTCCCACCAGGACGGGGATGGCGAGGTAGTTCTCCACCAAGCGGCGGTACTCGCTGAGGACGTACATGACTTCCTGCTCGCATTCCTCGGCTGTGGCGTGGGCGGTGTGTCCTTCCTGCCAGAGGAATTCGCGTGTGCGGAGGAAGAGTTTGGTGGCTTTGGTTTCCCAGCGGACGATGTTGCACCACTGATTAATCTTGACGGGCAGGTCGCGCCAGCTGCGAATCCACTTGGCGAACGTGGCGTACATTATCGTTTCGGACGTTGGACGGATGGCGAGTCGCTCCTCTAGCGGTGTGTCGCCGCCCATGGTGACCCAGGCGACTTCGGGCGTGAAGCCTGCGAAGTGCTCTGCCTCCTTTTTCAGGTAGCCTTCGGGGATGAACATGGGGAAGTAGACGTTTCGGTGGCCTGTCTCGCGGATTCTGGCGTCGAAGGCGCACTGGATTTTCTCCCACATGGCGTAGGCGTCTTCGCGGATGATCATGCAGCCCTTGACTGGGGCGTAGTCGGCTAAGCCTGATTTGAGGATGACTTCGGTGTACCATTCGGAGAAGTCTGCGTTTTTCTTGACGGTTACTCCAACGTCTGACATGGCAGGTCTCTGCTTCTGATTCTTCTGGGCAGAATATAACTATAACGTTGGCAAGCGGCGCATAAGACATCAAGGCGCCAAATTAGCCTGCCAAGCACAAGCAGCACGTCAGCCAAATCATCGCGGCGGAACAGCTGGGAAAGGAAGGCTTGAAGGTACACGCTGGCAAGAACGTGCGCTTCCTGTTCACACACAGCGAACAAGCGCTACAACCGCAGAGTGCGTGCGGAGCAGCTGATAGACCTAACGTGCAGGCAGACGTCAGGACGTATCTGCTTCTCCTGTATTCTTCAGCGGCGAATCTTCTGAGCTTCGCAGGCTACAGCGAAAAGTCAATCTACGACGCAATCAGAGGATACGGCAGCAAGCCCTTGACACACTATGGCTGAGGACGGGGCTCTGTTTGAGCGAAGCCTTCTGCACTGCCCAACCCCTGCTTTCCCTGCTATAGCCTTCCTACGTAAGACTTGCTCGGCGGTTTGCACATTCTTTTTTAGCCAGACCTTCGCCGTAGTATTGACATAAACGAGGGTTCATTGTTCATGCGAAGCATTCTACAGGTAGTCAGGAATCACCGAGACATTTTGGTGAAACTGCTGCCCCTGGTTGCCTTCGCTGTGCCGTTCCTCTGGCTCTACCTATTAGACCCTGCATCGTTTGAGATGATGTGGAAAGGCAGAACGTTCCAGCTGTTCTTCATCTGGCTCATAGGCTTGGAGTTAATTCTGGGCTGGGAAAACCTGAAAATCAGGATTCAGAGGTTGGTCTCATGGCGGACACTAGCATTCATCATTGCGCTGGTGCTGCCGACCGTTTACGTAGTCGTCGGCGAGTACGGCGGGCTGAATGACGCCATCACGGCATGGGCGACTGCGAGCGGTATCCAATGGGACACTTCGATGCCCCTGTCCACGGAGTACCTAGTTTTCACAGCGCTATTCGTTGCCATGGTCTACCTGCAGTTCGGGTTTAAGGGTCTGCGGGATTTCTCGGTTCCCGTGTTCTTTCTGGGGCTGGTGGGCTTCATATATACGGTTGACAACGTGATGCCTTACGGGCAGTTCACGCCTTTCCAGTTTTTTGTGCCAGCGACGACAACTCTGGCGGCTTTCATAATGAACCTCATGGGCTACTCGACGAGCATAACGTACAGCCAGAACCCCCTGGAGGGGTCACTGCCCTCCTTGACCATCATGAACCCAAACAACCTTGCGAGGCCGCCGACCACGTTCTCTATCGCGTGGCCGTGCGCTGGCATTGAGAGCTTCCTCATCTTCACAGTCGTCACCCTGCTATTCCTGAAACGCATGCCCCTGTCTTGGAAAGCCAAGGTCGGCTACTTCGCATTGGGAGCCGCGGTCACGTACGTCATCAACGCCTTTCGAATTGTGAACATTTTCATGGCTGGGATGGCTTTTGGTGTGAACTCTTCGGAGGTGCAGATGATTCACTTCTACTACGGTCCGTTGTATGCTGTGGCGTGGATTGTGTCTTACCCGCTGATAATCATCGGCACGCAGAGTCTGTGGCGACACTTTAAGAGCAAACGAGGTCAGCTTTCAACGGGTCAGCATTAAGAAAAACGTAAAATCGCCTTTGCTGTTTTGGAAGTCTGCTTGATTGACCACGCTCTTTCTCAGTTTTTGCGCAGCTGCACGATGTACGCGCCATGTTTCCAAGTGGTTGTTACTGCTCTGCAACAATCACATACTGTTATTAGTTCTGACCTGCCCATAAGGAAAATGGCAAGCCGGTTTTTATGAAAACGAGCCAGGCGAAGATGCTAGCAGGATTTTTGCTGCTTTCTCTAGTTTTTGTTCTTGTTGCGAGCGCTCACCCCGTTTCTTCTAAACCTACGTTCTTAGACCCGCTGACGATTCCGAAATGGACTAACCAGCTTAACGGCCCTTTGCCTGTGTATGTTCCCAAGAACGTCACGGACAGCCAGGGCAACGTCATTCGCCAAGAATACACAGTTAGCGTCTCTGAGTTCTATCAACAAATACTCCCAACCGTTGATTCAGATGGCAACCCTACAGGATACGGTCCCTCAAAGGTCTGGGGATACGGCGGTGAAGCAGAAAACGCAGTGACAGGTGAAAAGCTCGGGTTTGTAAGGTCGATTCCAGGTCCAACTTTTGAAACGACCAGAGGGATCCCAGCTCAGGTGAAATGGGTAAATGACCTCGTAGACAGCGATGGAAACCCGCTCCAGCACATGTATCCTGTTGATCCGACTATTCACTGGGCTAACCCGAACAACATAGACATGGAAGCAGCTGTGAAACAAACAGTACAAGGATTAGCTCCGCCTTTTCCACCCGGATATAACGGAACTCCTTACACTGTTCCTGGAACTACAACTATCACAAACCCTGACGGTTGGAATGCTCAATCACCTGTTCCGATAGTCACACATCTCCACGGGGGCCAGGTTCCGTCGGAGTATGATGGGACCCCGGAACAATGGTTTACTCCAAATGGAATACACGGCAAGGACTATCGTACAGCTTCTGCCACTGAGCCGAACGCCGCAGTGTACTATTACCCGAACGGGCAGCTTCCCACCGCCTTGTGGTATCACGACCACGCTTTGGGCTTGACACGCATCAACGTCTTATCTGGACTGACTGGTTTCTACATCTTGCGTGATCCCGCGGACTCTTTGGCGCCGCTTCTGCCCAGTGGAGCATACGAAATGCCCTTGATTATTCAAGACCGAACTTTCCTTGATGACGGTACAATGTATTATCCCTCAGATGGATACTACCCCAATTATGACCCTCCTCCATACAACTACACGAAAGAGAATCCGTATTCGTTGGGAGGTTTCATAGGCAACACCATGATGGTAAACGGCAAGGTCTGGCCAAACATGAATGTTAGTCGAGGACAGTATCGCTTCAGAATCCTGGATGCGTCAAATTCTCGATTCTTAAACATCAGCTTCTCGAATGACATGCCCTTCACGCTAATCGGAAGCGACGGTGGCTACCTTAAGTCTCCAGTTTCCATAACCTCAGCGCTCTTTTCGCCCGCAGAGCGTATTGATATCTTGGTGGACTTCTCCAAAATGGCTCCTGGGGAAAAGGTGATTCTCAAGAACAACGCATTGTGGAATGTGTCCAGCCCCAAGTTTCCGAACCAACCAGAGACTATAGGTCAAATCATACAGTTCACCGTCACTGAGGACAGGGGTTTTGAGCCTAAATCGTTGCCATCGCAGCTTAACCCAACCCTCGAAGGAGACTATCCGAATCTGCCGACTCCCACAAAGGTTCGGATACTAACTTTGGGAGAAAATGTGGTTACCGTCGGTCCAGCCTTCCCGATGGATCTATATTTGGATGGGCAGAAGTGGGCGGCGCCAGTTTCGGAAACCCCTGAGCTGGGAAGCACAGAAGATTGGGTCCTAGTCAACACCTTTGACACACACAATATACATCTTCATTTGGTGCAGTTTCAGCTTGTCTCTCGGCAGAATTACAACGTGACCGAATACTGGAAGGACTGGACAGCTTTAAACGGCGACCCACCTCTTAACCACACAACCATCAACGTCGCGTCTCTCGAACCGTATCTCATCGACCAGCCGACTCCTCCAGCGCCCAGCGAACAAGGATGGAAAGACACCATACTCGTGTATTCTCGGCAAATCACGGTGATCAGGGTTCGTTTTGCACCCCAAGATGGCTCAGGTTATCCTTTTGATGCGACATCTGGTCCCGGGTACGTGTGGCACTGCCACATTCTTGAGCATGAAGACAACGCCATGATGCGCCCGTACGTCGTAACCCAAGCGGTTGGGGCTGCGCTTCCGCAGGAACTAGTCATCGTCGTAGTTGTGCTGGTTGTGGTTGCCGTTCTTGTGTTTATCAGTCTTAGAGTCTATCGGTCGCGTTCCCCAAAGTAATAGTTGTCCGTGTACAGACCGAAGACTGTCGGTATTCGTTGGTTTGTGCGGTGTTGTTCTTCGATTAGATTGTTCTGAGCCTACGAGACCTCAACCACTTCAGCCAAATGCTGCTTGACCAAAATTTTCGCGTTCTCCACAGGCACCGAAGCCACGTCCTCAACCATGAAGGGACCGTAAGTCTTCATGTCAGCGCCTATGATGGAGGGAACTTGTTTGATGAACCGCAGGGTTACCCGTTTGTGCATGACCGCTTCAACTTCGATTTTCGGAGCTTGACCCTGAAGCAGGCTCTTGATGAATCGATCGTAGGCGTCGGCTGAAGGTGCAATGCTGTCGCATAGTTTCGCTTCCTCTGAGGTCAACATGTCCGGGGGCACTTTCTGGCCGTTTACGATGCGTTTTGTGAGTTTCTTGTAGCGTGTATAGACAAGTTCTTCTGCCATGCGCTTTGCGTTGGTCATTTCGCTTTCCAAGAGTGTGGCTTTCACGCTTTTCTTGTCGAGCATTCGGTTCTCTTCTCTTATCCTTCGGAGGTAGTCTGCGGTGCGGGCGTAGAAGTCGATGGGGAGGCATCCGAGTTCTGCGCTTTCGATTTCGACTCGCCAAGCAGCGTAGAGTTCGTCGTACACTCTAAGTTACCACCTCGGCTCGGTTCTTGCATATGAGCAGGACCGCCGCAGCCATGGGCAGCTCGACCTTCTGGTTTTTGTAGGGACCAAGCGTTTCCCCCCTCAGTCTGAACTCGGGTGCGTTCGAGACGATGATTTGGGCGGTGCCCTCTTTAAAGGCTACTGCCTCGTTGAACGGGTCGAAACTGTCCAGGCGAGATGTGGGGAACTCGATTTTCAGCAGTCCAGTTTTGCCGTGGAGGGTTCCGTTTGCCCTAATCAGGCGGTGAATGTCCGTGGTGACTACGGTGTCTATTTTGGCGGACTCCGAGTCTCGGGCGTGTTCGGCGAGTCGTTTCCAGGTTTCGATGCCGATGCCCCTGACGCTGTCCCACCTGTTGTCTTCGAGGCATTTTTTCAGGATGGCTTCTTTGTTCTTGAGGATGAGGTCGGGTTTTGTGATTCCGATGTTCTTCAGGTCTTCTTTGGAAGCCTTGAGGAGAAGTTTTCGGATGCCGTCTTTGAGGCGTCTGTTCCAGCCGAAGTTGCTCAGGCTAAAAACTTCGGAACTGCGCTTGCGCTTGGATTCGTCCTTTTCGAACATGGCTAAGCCGATTCCGGAGACGTAGTCGACGATTTCTTTCCGTGCCATGGCATCCAGCGACTGCACTGCCTTGTTTTCTACGTGGATGTGGTATCCGCGATGTCCTGAGAAGAAGACGTGGATTTCGTCCTTTGAGAAGCCAAAGTCGCTTTCCAGCATGTCGACGAGTTTGACGGTTTCCTCCTTGGCCGAAGCCAGGCACTGATCGCAGGGCCAAGTCTTCGTCTCGAACTTTACGCCTCCGCACACAGGGCAGTTTTCTGGCGTGATGCCTTTGCCGCTGAACCCGCACGCGACGTTGCTGCAGGTCCATTCGTCGTGGATTTTGTTGCAGCTGGTGGGGATGTGGTCGGCGTCTATGTCGAAGACCAAGTCGGCGCCCTGCCAGCCCTTCTTCTCCATCTCCGCCTCAGGATTCTCATAATAGGCGCAGGAGTGGTAGACGTCGGAGGGAATGCGCTCTCGCATGAACGCCGCAAGCGTTTTGGGGTTGGCGAAGCCCTTGTGCCTGAGCATGACTCTTTCCTTGAACAGGAGGAATGCGAACTCTCGCTGAGCAAACAAAGTTGGAGGCGGAATGTTGGTGGAGGGCTTGTTGTAGAACGCGGAGAATTTTTCGTAGACGAACTCTCGAGAAGACATCCTCAGCCCTCCCTCGCATGTACATAACTGAATGCTACTTCCACGGATTTAACGATTAAGCTCCCTTTTCGACGGAAAGGACGAAGGGCTACAGGTTCAGGACTCTTCGAACATTGTCAAAGATGGAAACAGGATTGTAGGCTAATCCGCCGAAGGAGAGTACAAACATCATGAAAACCAGCCAGACCATCGTAGCGCCCAAAGCAGGCTTCTTCCCAGGAATCAACGCGTAAACCAGGAAGAAGGGCAGGTACCACGGCTGGAAGTAAGGCATCGTGAATGAAGGCAGCAGCGAGAACACTGCGAAAAGCGCCACCAGACGACTACGGTCGAGAAGGTAAAGGGCTGACACCAGAGTCACCGCGAGAGTCAACAAGACAGCAAACGCTTGCAGCACCCAGGGTATCTGAGAATTCGGGCTAAAGGCATTCACCGCACTCATCACAAGCTCCGGTCTCGCACCCAGCAAGAACGGGGCGCTTAGGTAAGCAGTGAACAACGAAACGCCAGCCAAACTCGCCGCCGCTATGATGGCTTTGCTTCGGAAAACGTTCCCAAACCGGCGTTGCTGGGCGAGCTTCAACAGACTCACCAAGACCACGGGGAGGAGGAAGATGCCCGCTTGGTACTTGAACATGGCGGAAACGGCGGCGAACAGCAGAAACATATCAGTACGGTCTTCGAGGAACATGAACATTGCGGCCATGGAGAACAGAAACGCCACGCCGTCGAATTGGCCATTCGCAGAATAAACGACCAAAACCACGTACAGGAGATAGACACCCAAGGCTTTCAGGGCAAAGCTCATTTCCTGCCGCCAGAACCGCCTCAGGAAGAAGTACAGGCAAACGTGGGAGACGACGAGGAACAGCGCCACCTCTAACTTGAACACCAATAACTGAGCCACGCCGCTCTCAAGCAGCCAGGCGAAGGGCAGAAACAGGAAGATGCTGCCCAACGGGTACAGATGAGGCATCTCAGGCCAAGTCACGAACATGTAGCCGGAGCTGTCGCCGCTCGCCAACGTCGATAGCGGTGTGTCGAACACCGAGAAACCAACCTTGGTGAACAGCGTCGCCGAGTACGGGTGCCTCGCATGGTCGGTGTACCAGTTCTCGAACGTGCCCAACGGGTAAGTGTTCACCGCCAAGAGCACAAGCCAAAACACAAGCGACAGCAAACACACCACTTGTAGACCGCGAAGCCGCCTCGGACCGAGCAACTGTGATTTGGTTTTTTCAGCGGATGCTGAGAAGGAAAACGAAGCCTCCGACCTCGCCAACAACAGCAGCAACACAATCGCGCTCCAGCCGGAGAAAAACAGTGCCTTCGCGGGGTCCGAAAGCCAGGAAAATGGATACGCAACCTCCGTTCTCGCAACCGTAACTTCAAGGTGCACATCCTTGGTCGAGGTCGCGTTCGTCCAGAGCGCCACTTCATAGTAGTCGGCGCCTGCTGGAAAGGAGCACTTGAGGACCGAGGTGAACACGCTGGAGTACCGTGGTCCGCCGTACGTCACCACGGAGAAGTTTGCGAAGCCGCCTTCCGCTGCGCTGACCGTGATGCTGATGTTCTCGTCGCCGTGGAATGAACCCAACGGATGACGCCACGTCTCCAGCGGTGCCAGCCTGAAAGCATCATCAACTATGGCGCGGGATTCGCCGTTAACGCCCGACACCGGAATGAGGCTCACGACCGCGAGCACCACGCTGAGCACGAGCAGGAATAGAGCAACCCAGAGAAACCTCTTGCTCTTCATGGTTCTCTTCCTCGCCGCCTGAAGCCGTCGAATGCGCCGTTGCACGGGATTGGGAACATCTCTGCATACTAGGTTTCGGATAATTCTTAAAGGTTCACTAACTCAGACGCGACGACAAGAAAACAGTAGACAGCCCTACGGAATCTAGTCGTGGAGCACGGTTTTAACGATGTACGTAAGGTAGCTCTTTATCTCCAGCAACGTGAGCTTCGACTTGCCGCGCTTCCGATTGACGAAAAGCACCGGCTCCTCCCTGACCATGAACCCTTTGCTGTGCGCCTGCTTGATGGTTTCAATCTGAATGTCGTACGTGTGACTGTGCAGGTAGTTGATTATCTCACTCAGGAAATTCGTGGAGTAGCATCGGAAGCCACTCGTGCAATCGCGAAGCTGCAGCCCCAGCACGGACCGCGCGATGGCGTTGGCGCTTCGGCTGATAATCTTCCTCGTGTATGGCCAGCCCTGGGTCTTGCCGCCCTTGACGTAGCGGCTGCCCACTACTAGGTCGCAGTCGTCGGACATGTTCGCCACGAGCCGCGGCAGGTCCCGTGGGTTGTGCGAGTAGTCCGCGTCCATCGTGACGACGAATTGGGGCTTGTGCTTGAGCGCCAAGAATATCCTGAATCCGTCGGTTATGGCTGTGCCCAACCCGCTCTTCTGGGGTCTGACGAAAAGGAGAATATTGGGGAACCTCTTCTGCATCTCCTTAACGACGTCGGCGGTTCCATCGGTGCTGGAGTCGTCGATGACGAGGATGGAGGTGTTGAGCGGAAGGCTTTCGATTTCGGTGATTAGCCTTTCGATGTTGGGAGCTTCACAGTAGGTAGGTAGAATGATGCCTACTCGTGAGTTTACCTCGGTGTCTCCTCTTAGCGGGTAACGCATCGAAACGCCTTCACTCATTAGCGTCCTTATTTACTAATAAATGTTATATAAAGTCAACCCTTCGAGAAGTTGCCCAGCGCGTCCACAACGGTGCTTAGCGCCGCAGATTCATCTTCCGCTTGTAGTAAATCAATGGATGCCGCACGCTGCGGCAAAGGTCATCGCCCCTGACGCATACGCCGTGCGTCTGCAGCGTCCCGCATTTGGGCGGCTTGTACTTTGTGCCTGAGCCTCTGGAGCCTGCGATGTGTTCGACCTGGTAGCGCGTGAGCCGCTCGTTGTAGTCCGAGAAAGTCTTGAAAACTTCCGCCACCTTGTCCGGGGGCATGCCGACGTTGACGAGGAAAGAGGTTAATGTGAACCTGCCGATGTGGGACAGATGTCGACCCTTGGATGCCTCCTCGTAGAGCGCCACTATGCAGGGCGGGAAAGCGGATTGCGAGACAACCTTGGGGAAGCCTTCCATCTCGGACTCGCCGATTTTCTCCTTCGCCAGCCCAGTTATCCGCTCGGCGATGGCGTTGATTTCAGGCGGAAACGGCGGAAGCTCTGTGATTTCGAGCCTTTTCTCTATGCGCCTCTGGACTTCTTCCTGCAGGAGCCGGGCGACGTCGTGCTGATTCAGGTAGACTCTGCCTTCGGTGAGGATGCGGTTGGCGAGCTTCCACTTCTCGTCCCTCAGATGGGTCACGTTCCGCAGGTAATCGGCAAAGTTCATGGCATAGTCCAGTGGTATTTCAGAATCTTTGTTTCTTGTTAACTTCCAGTCAAAATCCGTCGCGATAGCCAGCAGTCTCTCCAAGGATTCGGACTGCATGTCGCTGAAAGCTTGTTTTGCCTCCGCGAGCGCATAACGCTTCTTGATGAAGCTGTTTTTCGTGGCTATCGCCAACATTATAGCAACTGGAAAAGAAGGAACCTCTAAATCACTCTTGAGCTTCTTGCCCACCGAAACAGTCTCGATTGCCTGTCTGAGCCTTTCCTCTGCGCGATTGAGAATCGCTTGACCCTCATCTGTGCCTACCAGATCGGCTATGTTCCAAGAAATGCCTTTAGTAAACCCCAAGTTGGGATTCTGCATGTAAGCAGCTGCCGCTTTGAGAAAAGGGTATTTCGCCAAATCGCTTGCTGTGAACGTTACTGTTTCCTGCTGCATGTCGCCCTCATCATTCGGTTTCGATTCTGGGCGCCAGGAAGAAGGTCAGTTTGCCCTCTTTCATCTGCTGAAAGTCTATCTTCACGGGCATGTCGCTGGAGAACTCTAGCGTGGCGATGTCCGATGTGGCGGAAGCAGCCTTGATTATCTCGGATAGGTAGCTGAGGCTGAACGTTGCCTTCGACGGCTCCTTCGCCTCCAAGTCCAGCAACGCGTCGCTTCCCTTCTGCAGGGTGATGGTTGCGCCCATCAGGTCTCCCGTGGCGCTCAGGACCAGCTTCTCCATGTCGGCTTCGATGCGCACGTGGTCGCTCACGAGCTGCGCGTCCTCTATGGCTTGGCTTAGACCCTGCGTTGTGGTTTTGGCTTTGACGTTGAAGGCTATCTTGGGTGTAGGCACCTCTTCCTCCGAGGCTTCGAGCGTGGGCATCGTGAAGTTTCGGCTGTACTTGCCTGTGATTTTCACCTGCAAACGCCCAGTCTTCTCGTCAAGCGTCAGGTCGACTGCCTCGTCCTTGCCCGCGCGTTTCAAGAGCTTGAGGAGCTCGCTGATGTTTATGCACATCTTCGTGGGCGCGTCGCAAACGTACTCCTCGAAGATGGTCTTGGGCCACTCAAAATCGATCATGGCGACGCGAGACGGGTCCATCGCGCGGAGCTTCAGCCCGTCGGGCTCTATTTTGAACGTGGCTTCGTCAACTAGGATGGAGATGGCCGTCGCCATGTCCCTCAGGAGTTTGGCGTCAGATACCTTGAGCTTGAACATTCCATTTTCCCTCTTCTAATCCATATGCGGTGATGGTGCTTTAAAGGCTTAAGCACTGCTGAGAGGTTTAGCGGTTGCCCTAAAAAAGCTTTTCCAGACCCAAAACGCCACAGCAGGCTCGTAGCTAGAAGCCGAAAATGCCTTTCTGTTTGGCGCCTTCTTCGTCGTGGTCCTCTTCCGAAATGTGATGCGCCACGTGAATGCCCAGCCCCGTTGCGGCGCCAGCCGACAGCCCGAGCAGCAGGTTGGTGAGCCAAGCGTACTGCGCGCCGTTCAGAAGCGTGAAAACCACGAGCAGGTCGAAGACGACGGCTATGGCGAGGTAGCCGTAGCACCACACCTTGACGCTCGTGCCTCGGGGCTGGTTTATGCCGATGCCGACGAGCACGCCCAGCATGATGAGGAAGCCTGCGAGTGCGTACACCCAGTCGTAGACCACTGTCTTCATCCCTCGGATTGGCTACTGTGTGCATCCACGGCTTAATAACTTTCTAGCCAATCAAGCATCTCCTTACCCTCCCGTGAAAGAGGACTTGCCGCGGGATACCGTTAGCTTTTTAGCCGAACCCGCCGAGTAATAGCTCTAAGCTGGTGCGAGCGGTCACGAGATTCGATGAGAGACACTGCCACAAATGGGCGCAGCTCATGGCAGAAAGGCACAAGAAAGTGAAGGCGCTCGTGGAGGATCTGGCAAACCCCGATTCCTCCATGGCTAGCCGATTGTTTCAGGAGGTTTTCTACGGCACCTCGGGAAGGCAGTCCGACCCTGGAATGACGGGTTCGCTTCTGTACCACATGGCTATGGTCACGAAGATGGAGACGGAGACTCGAATTCTTCTCGAAGCCCTGAACATGGAAGCCCCAGACGTGAGCGCGCCGCTACAGCGCTTCTATGGTGAGTTCGTGGCTGATTCAGCTGAATTCGTAGAGTCGCTTGACCTGCCAAGCGCCCGCTTCGAGGTTCCTGCAAAGCGCAGTCTCAGTGCCGAAGAGAAAATCAGGCTGTTCACATCTTTAAACGAGAAAACCCGCAAGGTTGCCCGCCTGCTGAACGGAAGAAACTCCGAGGCTGTTTCTGCCATCGAAGCCCTCTTTGTCGATTGGGCTGAGAAAGTGGTAGAGATGCGCCTTTGGCAAGAGTACGAGACGATAAAGGGGCTGCTGACACTGTCAGAACTCGCCAGATTGGTCAGCCTCAAACGTCTAGAGACGGCGATGGAAAACGTGCAAACTAGGTTCAGTCAGGAGACCGTGAGCATCGCGCTCAACGTCACGCTCAAGGTTGGACTGCGCAGGGAAAAACTGCAAGCCATCATGCTCAGCGACCACTACATCAACTACACCATGAGCGTCGACACGCTGGATGGACGCATGGAGTTCCTGAACTGCCCCATCCACGGCGCGCACCGGCACATCGGCGAGAAGCTCGGCATAAGCGACGCCGTGGCTTCGCTGTTTTGCACGCACTTCTGTTTCGCTCATGCTCAAGCCATGCTCGAAACTGTCCTGCCCTTCACGTTCACGCTGTCGCAACCCCAGCGGATGGCAACGCACGGAAAGTGCGAGTTCTACCTGAAGCTTGGGCACTCGCCCACGGCGAAGGGTTCGGAGAAGTTCGTGCCGCTGGTGGTTTCCTGGAACCTCACCCGCCGATGCAACTTGAAGTGCCCGCACTGCTACATAAACGCCGCAGCAAGCGAGTCCACGGATGAATTGACGACTGAGGAGTCGAAGCGCCTCATCGACCAGATCTCCGAAGTCAGCCGACCGATGCTCATACTCAGCGGGGGCGAACCGCTCTTGCGCGGAGACGTCTATGAACTCGTCCGCTACGGCACACATAGCGGCTTGAAGATGGCTGTGGGAAGCAACGGAGCCCTCATCGACAGCGCTACCGCCCGAAAACTCCGAGAAGCAGGCATCAAAACCGTGTCCATCAGCCTGGACTCCAGCGTTCCAGAACGGCATGACGAGTTCAGAGGAGCACCGGGCTCCTGGCAGAAGGCGGTCAATGCCATCAAGGCTCTACGGGAAAGCGACGTTCTCGTCCAAGTCAACACCACGCTCACCCAGCAGAACTACGGCGAAATCGACGACATCATGACCCTCGCTGAGAACTTGGGCGTGGAGAACTTCCACCTCTTCTTCCTCGTCCCCACAGGAAGGGGTGCAAAGTTGGCGGACGTTTCCCCCGAAATGTACGAGCACATGATTAAGACGACTTTTGCCAAGACCGGCAAGCATCGGCTCAACGTGCGACCTTCATGTGCGCCTCAGTTCATGCGCATTGCCAAAGACATGAATATGGACATGAGGCAGTGGATTCGCGGCTGCATCGCTGGCCTTTATTACTGCCGCGTCTTCCCAAACGGGGACATCACTCCCTGCCCTTACCTGCCGGTGAAACTCGGAAACATCCGCGAGCAACCCTTCCGAGACATATGGTTTGGCTCGGAAGTTTTCAGAGCCCTGCGCGACTCTGACACGCTGAAGGGAAAGTGCGGCGCGTGTGAACACCGCAATTTGTGCGGAGGGTGCCGTGCTCGGGCGTACGGACTTTCAGGCGACTTCATAGACTACTGCGGCGACCCGCATGAGCCGACGGGGTTGAGGGGCGACTACTTGGCTGAGGACCCCTGGTGCGTTTACCAACCCAAGAAGGCAGGGATGCCGTCGGGTTCGCTGGGCGGCAGTTGAGCCTCCGGCCGCTGTCGTGGCGTTCCAGAAACTATTTAAGAGATGGCACTCCACGTTGATAGAAAATCCAAAAGTGCCTGTTGAAGCGAAGCGGCACGGCAGTCAACGGGGGAGCGGCTGTCGGCTGCAATCGCGTTGATAGCCCTCTTGGGGAGGTTGCGTTGAATGACCCACGCAGGCAGTGCGGCGAGTTTCTCAAAATCGCTTAGAGAGGCGTTAACAGCCTTTCTATTCAACATCGGTGGCCTCCTAGCGGGCTTCCTGCTTGCCTCCCAACTCGGAGTTTTTCGCCAGTCCAGCGGACACTGGGCATTCGCGCTTTACCCAGCCGTCCTCAGTGCCGAAGGCGTGATTCAAGGCTTGCTCAGCGGACGCTTGGGCACCGCCCTCCACCTTGGCACGGTGAGCCCCAGGTTCTCGGGTAACACAAAGACCTTCTACAAGCTCATCGAAGCCTCAGTCGTGCTGACATTGGTGACTAGCGTGGCGATGAGCGCGGTTTCCCTGGTCATTGGAGACCTGTTCTGGGGAATAGGCTTCGCAGACCTGCCGACGATACTCTTGGTGGTTGTTTCAACGATGGCCATGGGCCTGGCGCTTCTGCCCTTGACCGTGAGGGTGGCTTTCTTCTCGTTCAGGCGTGGTTTGGACCCCGATGTCATGGTTTATCCCGTGATGGGCGCGGTTGCCACGGTCTTCGTGACCTTCTGCTACGTTGTGGTTCTCAACGTTTTCTTCCGCTTCGGTTGGGTCGGTCAATTGACTCTGGCTCTTCTCGTCGGAGCCCACCTGGTTCTAGTTCTCTATCTGCTCCCGAGGAACCTTGGGGAACCCGACTTCACGAAGACCGTGAAGGAGTCGCTGGCGGCGCTGATGGTTGTGGCTCTCGTCGTGAACTTAACCGGAACCGTCCTCAGGGGCATAAGCCAGTACGTGAACAATCGGGCCGAAGTCTATACCCTCTACCCCGCGGTCATTGGTGTGGTCAGTGACGTCGGCTCCGTCGTCGGCTCCACCGCGGCAACGAAGCTCGCTTTGGGCATGCTTAAGCCGAGGCTTTCCTCCATAGCGAACCATGGAAAGAACATCCTGAGCGCTTGGCTTGCTTCTCTTGTCATGTTCATGTTCTTCGCCTTGTTGTCTTTGGTGGTGCATGGCATTTTTTCGGCATCCGCCTTGTTCTCGCATTTGATGGTTATGCTTGTGGCGAACGTCATTGCTGTTATCCTCATTGTCTTGGTGTCCTTCGGCGTTTCGATTGTCACCTTCCAGAAAGGGCTGGACCCGGGCAACTTTGTCATTCCCATTGAGAACTCCTTCGCCGCAAGTGTGACGTCCGTGGCCTTGCTCGCCGCCATCGTCCTGCTTGGCTTAGGATAGTGAATGCGTATGATTAAAATACAGAATGAAAGATATCTAGCGCGGGAGAGTCTCTGATTCTATGCCACGCTTCGAGAGAGTGGAGTACAAACCCATCCCAGTCCGAGACCTTCTGGTCGAGATGAAAAACCTCTCAGAACTCATGATTGACCTGGCCTACTCTGCCGCGCTCTTCAACGACAAGGAACTCGCCGAGGACGTCCTGACGCTGGAGCGACGCATCGACGACATGGCGTACCTGCTGGACATCGAAGTCATGGTAGCCTCGCGTGGCGACCCTAGAAACGCCGAAGCACTCATCGGCGTCTCCACGGTGGCTGCTGCAACGGACAAAATCTCCGACGCCGCAGCCGACATAGCCGCCATAGTCACCCGCAACATCGGTGTCCACCCAATTGTCGGCGCCATCTTCGAGCAGGTGGAGGAGCGCCTGATGAAAGCAACCGTGAAGGAAGACTCGGCGATAGCTGGCAAACCGATAGGACAACTTGAACTGGCAGCTAGGATGGGCGTAGACATCATAGCCATCCGCCGAGACAGAGACTGGCTCATCAACCCCGAGGACACGGAAAAGGTCCTGCCGGGAGATATCCTGATAACCCGCGGGGCACCGCAAGGCACGAAGGAATTCAAAGACCTCGCCGAGGGCAGACTTACCCGCATGGAGGAAAAGCCATGACAGAGCAGAAGCGGTTTGAAGAAATCGTAGTCCGGTTCGTTGAGCTCAAAGACACCTCCGAGCTGATGATGGACCTGGCGTACTCTTCGCTCCTGCTCAACAGCAGAGAACTCGCGGAGGAAGTGCAGCGCCTCGAGGAATACGTTGACATTTTGCACACCGAGTTCGAACTGCTTGCCCTGACGAGCGACTTCAAAAAAGAAGAAGCATCAAGCTTCCTTGGCATCATCAGGCTGGGCGTGGCAACCGAGAAGATAGCGGACGCCGCGGCTGACATGGCCGAAGTTGTTCTCAGGGGAATCGAACCCCACCAGGTGCTGAAGCTCACGATAAAGGAAGCGGCGGAAACGGTCACGCAAGCCTGCGTCACCAATGAATCCCCCCTGGTGAACAAAACGCTCAAGGAAGCGCGGGTGCATGAGGAGACGGGTATGTGGGTCTTAGCCATAAGACGGGGTGAAAAAACCCTGCGTCCCAAGCCGGATTCCAGAATCCAAGCCGGCGACATGCTCATAGCGTCAGGATATGCTGATGGAGTCGATGACTTGAAGAAGCTTGCGTCCCCCACGCAGTCATGCCAAGTTGAATAGTTGGGCTAATTATTCTGGATTCATCAACACTATAAGCCTGGAGCGCCCTTGTTTCTGCAGGAGGCCTGCCTATTTCCCGAACGACGGAACCTGCAAACGAGAGTGGGGGTTTTGCCTGCCCGAACCCTTCATGCGGCAGAGTATTCGCTAAACCGCTCAAAGCCACCGACCTCCAGAGCCCATCAGCAGAGCCTTATGATGCGTGCCCATTCTGCCTGACCGAGATACACGCCGATGACGCCGTCCCAGCTCCAAACATCGTGGCTGGGGAGGAATTCGAGGGACAGGAAGAAACGCCCAAACGGGTTCAGGTTCTCGAAAACTCGCCCGACTGCAGGAAGCACTTCGGGTACCTCAGCGAGAGGTCCGCGAAGGACGGCATCCCCGATGAGTGCATGACCTGTAAAGCCATCGTACAGTGCATGCTGAAGAAGACAATGGAGTGAGTCCGTGCTTCATGAGACGCACATCGCCTTTTAATCCCTCGCGGGATTTTCTACAAAAGCTAGGAGACAGTATGGTTGTCTGAGACTACCGAAGACGAAGTTCCAGGCGTTCTCACCTCCGCCGTTCCCGAGGGAAAGGAACTGAACGCTGAGGCAGTCACATCAATGTCCGCGAGCTTCTTGAAAAGAATCGGGCACAAGGGCGGTCTAAAGCCCAAGCGAGTGTCTCTGGAGGGCGACCTCTACACGGTCGAAGTGGAGTTGAGCAAGTTCACAGCCACCGTCAAGGTGGACGTGAAGACCAAGGAGATAAGGGAGTACGACGTGCAGCCCAAGGGTGAAGAGAGCTCGGGCTCGCTTTCTTCCAAGGTCTTCTTGACCATGCTGGCGGTCTCTTCTGGCGTCACGGCAGGCTTGTACTTCGTGTTCAAGATACTGGGTTTCTGAAGCCAGAAACGTTGAGCCATCATTTGAAAGAGAAAAATTTGTAAAATAGGAAAAGATGGATTAGAAAGAGAGATACTTGGTCTATGGTTTATCAGTCTTTTTCTTCTTTTCAGGAGCTGCGCTTGCAGGTGCGGGTGGCGGTGCTGGTGCTGGGGGGGCTGGTTCTTCTGGCTTCGTTTCTTCTTTCTTTTCCTCTATCTCGGTCGTGATCTCCTCGATTGGCTTTGGCGGCGGCGTAGTTGCCATGGTCCAGCCTATCCATGCTCCGATGAGCATTATGGCAACAAAGGCTACGAAAACGGGTACTGCTACCAACCAGTATTGGACGTCGCCATGCCAGGCGACTGCAGCCTGAGAGACGCCTAGGAGGGTAAGCCAGCTTGGGTAGAACAGAGTGACGACGTAGAATACGGCGACGAGAACGCAGACGACAAGTATCACTCCACCTATTGCTTGATCTTTACTCATTGTGATTCACCACTTTATAGAACCAGTTTATAGGCTCAGTCCTTTTAAAGTTTACCATGATTGCCGATACATGGGAGCTAGGTTGTTCCCATCTCCCATGTCGCGAGATACTTTTGTTGCTCCGCGGTGAGGCAATCAATGCTTATCCCCATTGCTTTAAGCTTCAGTTCCGCAACTTTCTCGTCGATTTCTTTCGGAACGGTGAAGACTTTCGGCTCCATCTTCCCCGCCTTAGCGATGCTCTCGGCGCATAGGGCTTGGTTAGAGAAGGACATGTCCATAACCTCTGACGGGTGACCTTCCGCGGCCGCCAGGTTGACCAGTCTTCCCTCAGCCAGGAGGTAGAGCCTTCTGCCGTCTTTCAGCGTGTACTCCTCCATGTTGGGTCGGATGGTTCTCTTCGCCTTTGACATGGCTTCCAGGTCGGGTATGCAGACTTCGACGTTGAAGTGGCCGCTGTTGGCTATGATGGCGCCGTCCTTCATCTTCTGCATGTGCTCTTTTCGGATGACGTTGATGTCGCCCGTCGCCGTGACGAACACGTCGCCTATTGGCGCGGCTTCTGCCATGGGCATGACGCGGAGGCCGTTCATGGCTGCTTCCAGCGCTCTTGTGGGCTGGACCTCGGTTACGATGACGTTTGCGCCCAGCCCCTGTGCGCGCATGGCTATGCCTCTGCTGCACCAGCCGTAGCCGGCGACAACGAAGTTCTTGCCCGCGAGCAGCACGGAGGTGGCTCTTAGGATGCCGTCGATGGTGCTCTGTCCGGTGCCGTAGCGGTTGTCGAACAGGTACTTCGTGTAGGCGTCGTTCACGGCTATGATGGCGTACTTGAGGCTTCCCGAGCATTCCATGGCTCTGAGCCTGACGACGCCGGTGGTGGTTTCTTCGGTTCCGCCCTTCACGTTCTGCAGCAGTTCTGTGCGTTTGCTGTGCAGGGTGCCGACGAGGTCGGCGCCGTCGTCCAGCGTAATCATCGGCTTGTAGTCGAGCACCTTGTCGATGCACTTATAGTACTCTTCGGTGGTTTGGGCGCGCCACGCGAAAACGTGCACCCCTTCCTCCGCCAGCGCCGCCGCCACGTCATCC
The DNA here is from genome assembly GCA_041946875.1 of Bathyarchaeia archaeon. Lineage (GTDB taxonomy): Archaea > Thermoproteota > Bathyarchaeia > Bathyarchaeales > Bathycorpusculaceae > JADGNF01. The sequence goes on along the minus strand of JBHGBG010000027.1, from coordinate 6,344 downwards.
TGCGTGGACAGCGGGTTGGATGCGGCGAGGGCGACCGTGGCGCCGCCTGCCTTTAGGGTTTGGACGAGGACGGCGGTTTCCTTCGTTACGTGCAGGCATGCTGCCAGGGTGAGTCCTTTGAGTGGTTTTTCCTTGGTGAATCGGCTCTTGACTTGGTTCAGGACTGGCATGTGCGCGGAAGCCCATTCGATCTGTAGGCGTCCTTGGGGCGCCAATGCCATGTCTTTGACTTGGAATTGTTCCATGTTCTCTGCCTCTTTCTGTAGAGAGAAGCCTGGGTCACTATTTAGTTTTGCTTCAAACCGAAACTTGAGCCACGAGTTTCACCAGCGGCTGTTCATGCAAGAAAAGTTTAATTACCCACACCTGAACCGTATTCGTGAGGTGTCACGTTTGAGGGAACCTTTTGCCCATTTCGTCAGAAAAGAACTCGGTCCAAAGACACTGCTGATTACCTGTGGGCTTCCTGGAACCTGGAAGACAGAAACCTCCGAGGAAGTCTCCAAAATCAAGGGCTACCCCATCCTCCGGAGCGACCTCATCCGCTTAGAAGTCCTCAAAAATGAGGACGTCTTCGACGCCAAAATCGCTGGAAACATGAGCAAACGACTGTCCGTCTACGACGAGATGTTCCGCCGAGCAGACGACCTGGCGGCGAAAAGCAAGAACGGCATGATTATGGACGCGACGTTCGTGACGCAGGACCTGCGGAGACGGGCGGCGGAAATCGCGGCGAAGCACGGCTTGACGTTGGTTATCCTCGAAACGCACTGTTCTGAGGAGGCGTCGGTTGCGAGGATTCTGCGCCGGACGAAAGAGAAGTACGAGTCGAACGCGTTGACGGTGGAGGCATACCACAACAACAAGGCAAAATTCGAGAAAGTAAACGTGGATGACCTCAAGAAAGCTTATCCGAACCTGAAGATTCTGCACATGACCGTGGACACGGAACGTGACCCGCCCGACGACTGGTATGTCATCGGCGTCGAGAAAAGGTAGCAGGACCCTAACCAGCGATGATTATTGACCTGCACATCCATTCGAAGCATTCGGACGGCGTCTTCACCGTAGCCGAAATCGCTCAGGAGGCGAAACGGCGGAACATCGGGTTCATGTCCATCACGGACCACGACGCCATCGACTGCCAACCTGAAGCCCTCAGAGTGGCGAAGGCGCAGGGCATACGCTACATTTCTGGCGTGGAGTTGAACGTGACCTTCTCGCACCCCAAGTATCGCGAGGGCAAACCCGTCTCCCTGGATTTCCTGGGCTACCAGTTCGACCCTGAAAACGCTGCGCTCAGCGAAAAGCTGGCGTTGATGGCGAGGTACCGCGAGGAGCGGGCGGCAAAAATCCTCGGCAACCTCAACACCGAGTTCGACAAAGAAGGCATCCCGGGGCTGACGCGTAGGGATTTCGAGGAGATTCAGGCTTCGGTTGACGGCGTCCTCGGCAGACCACATATCGCCGACTACCTCGTCAAGAAAGGCATCGTTAAGAGCAGGCAGGAAGCCTTCGACAAGTATCTCGTCAAGTGCGATGTGCCCAAGTATCCGCTCTACCTTGAAGAGGCGTCGAAGCTGGTTAGGAATGCAGGTGGACGGCTGGTGTTGGCTCACCCGAACGACCCGCACGGAACCTCCCTCGTCACGCTCACCAAGGTGTTTTCGGAGCAGACGCGGATAGTCGAGGAGTCGATGCTGCGGCACATCGACGGCGTGGAGTGCTGGCACAGCAGGCACGATGCTGAGACCACGGCGCACTACGTCAAGTTCGCAAAAGACCACGAACTGATGGTGACTGGGGGAAGCGACTGCCACCAAAAACCAATAGTCATGGGCACAGTCCACGTCCCAGACTGCGTGGCTGACGAATTCAAATTCTAAGGTAGGCTATAGTGTTTTTGCGTAGGCAAGTGCCAGTCTGAAGTACGCTTTTGCCTCTTTCTCAGCCGCAGCCTTTTCCTTGTCGCACACGTTGGGGTCCGCGAGTTTGAAGCCCGCAACTTTTCCCCTGACGTAGGCTCGGTAGCACTCGTAGAACGGCAGCAGCCTCAGCAGCTCCCTGTCCCTCGAGGCTTCGACGTAGGTTTCGATGAAGCGTTTGGACAGGTCGTTTCGCCTTTTGAAGTCCAGGTCCATCGCCAGGAAAGCCACGTCCGCTGCCACGTCGGAGTATCTGAAGCGGTCGTTGAATTCGATGGCGTCGAATATGTAGACTCGGTCGGTGATGAAGATGTTGCCCGAGTGGATGTCTCCGTGGCAGTCTCGAATCCTGCCCTTATCCATACGATTCTGGAAGAGGGCGGCGTTGGTTTTCATGAACCGGTTGATTCGGTCGCAAATGAAGTCGAAATCGTTGCGGGTTATGGTTCTGCCGATGTCGGCTTCGGTCTGGTCAAAGTTTTCGTTCCAATTCGTCTCCACCGTCGCCAGGGAACCGAACTGGCTTATGGCGCTGTTTGTTTCTGCTTTTTCGTGGAAGTCTGCGATGAGCTTGGCGATGTTTTCCACGAGGGCGACGTCTACCTTGCCTTCCTCCAGAAGCTTGCTCATTATCTTCTCCTGGGGCAGGCGCTTCATCTTAACGGCGTAGTCGACCGTCTTGCCTTCGCCCTTTACCTTGAATGTGCTCGCCTTATTGATGGGGACAACCTCGAGGTACAGGTCTGGACAGAGTCTTCGGTTGAGCTCTAGCTCTTTCTGGCAGAAGAAACGCCGCTTGCGCAGGGTGGTGAAGTCGACGAATCCGAGGTTGACAGCTTTCTTCACCTTGTAGACGAATTTCTGGGTCAGGAAGACGAAGGATATGTGGGTCTGGACGAGTTCGACGTGCCCTGGAGGTTCGTCGTAGGCTTCGGGTTTCATGAGCGCATTTACAAGCTGGTTCTGGCTTAGCATGACGTTGCGTCCTTCAGGCGTACGGAGCTTCGCGGGTGAATATAGGGTTATCTGTACTTCAGGTTGCGGGCGGATCGCTGCAGGCTAAGTTGGATTTCGGACATATTCTGACAGCGAATGAACCGTTAAATACAGATTCAAACCTAAACACTGGTCGGAGAAGGGAGACCGTGCGGAAGGACATCCGAACCATATGGGAACTGGAGAAGGCTCTCAAAGAGGTAGGCTACTCCGAGCATGCGGTAGCGGAAATCATCAAATGGTACGACCAGACTCACTTGTACGCGGAGAGCGCGGTGTGAGAAGCTAGCTACTTCTTTCTGATGTAGTCTAGAACGGCGTTCCGCTGCTCCATAGAGATGCTTTCTGAGCGATACAGGGCTTCAACTATTTCGGAAATCTTCGCCAGGGCATGCACGTTGTAGCCGAGTTTCGCGAGGTTTTCTTTGCCGCCCTGCTCCCTGTTGACAACGACCAACAGGTGCTTCACGTTTGCGCCCAGCTCCTGCAGAGGTTTCATTCCATCCAACTTGGACAAGCCTTCGCTGACGACGTCGTCGAAGAACAAGACGTTGTCTCCTTTCGCCACATCTGCGCCCGCGATTCTGCCTGTGACGCCGTAAGCCTTGTCCTCCTTCCGCACGACCACGCAGGGCACGTTGACTCGGCACGCTATGGCTGACAGGATGAGCGCGCCCTTGAGCTCTATAGAAGCCAGTTTGTCTACCCGTTCAGAAGCCGACAGGTCTCTGATTTTATCTGCGGCTAGATCCGCCACGAGGCAAAGCTCTGTAGGCGAGGCGAGCAGCTGCGCTAAGTCGATGTAGTACGGGCTTGTGGCTCCGGATTTTATCGTGAACTTGCCGAATTTGATGCACCCTGACCGGTAGAGGGCGCCCGCAACCTTTTCCGCAGCAGACGACATGGGAGTTTCCCGCATGCTGAGTTGGGACGCGGGGATTTAACCCTTTACGCTGCCCGTGCGCCCTCAACGCGCAAGTGCAGAAGTCATTTTCTTATTCTAGCGACCGTACCGCCGTTGACCCTCCAGACTTCCGCAGGCGCTATTCTGACAAGTGCGTTGGGAGAACCGCCGCCCGCGTAAACCACCTTTTTCTCCATGACCTTGGGGTCGATGAGGAACGAGGCTTCGTATCCGAACGGCGGGGTTCCGCCAACAGGGTAGCCCGTTTTGTCCAAGGCTTCGTTGGGCGTCGCGATTCTGGGTCTGCCTATTCTCAGTGCCTTTGCGATTCTCTCGGAACTCACTCTGTCCGAGCCTAAGACAATGGCGCCGATGACTTTGCCATCGCCCGTGATCACGCAGATGGTCTTGATGAAGTCATCGGGCTCTGCGTTAGCTTCCCTACATGCATCTTCTACTGTATGGACGGAACCCTGGAAGTGAATGTGCTCAGCCGTCACGTGATTCTCTTCCATGAACCGCCTCAGCTTCTCCCCGTAGTCGTCCATGAGCTAAGATTGGTGTGTTGTTATTTATCATTTGGCACCCAACGATTCGGCTGAACCGTTACTCTCAAAAGCCGCGAGCACAGACAGTACCTTGGCGCACATGTCCCAGCCCAACCAAACCACGTACCTCTTCGTTTCTGGCAAGAACTGGAAACTCTCCCTAGCCGAGTTGACTTCGTACTTGACAGCGAGGGAGTACCTGTTCGAGGTCACGGAGGTCTCCCGCGCATTCTTCGCCGTCAGAACGGAAGCGCCGCTGCCCCCCAAGATAATTGATGACTTGGGTGGAACGCTGAAAATCGGCCAAGCCTCCACCGTCGTCGACACTGAAGTGTTGGCGGAAGCCTTCCTGAACGAGAGCAAACAAGCCAAGGAACAACTCCGAAATGCTTTGGGTCTCGACATCTTAGCTGATGCGATGCCCGCTGCCTCGTCGGGCAAAAGCGTCTTCGGCGTCAGCGTCTACTGGTCAGAGCCTGCCTTCAACAGGGCAGCGGCTGCAGTCCAGCGTTTCCTAGGCGGCAGCCTCAAAGACGAACTCAAAACTGAGGGCAGGAAAGCCAGGTTCATGGGCTTCCCCAAGGGCAGACCCCACCCGCAGCTGACGCCCGTCGAGGTGCTCAAGAAGGGGTTGGTGGAAGACCACGCCGAGATTCTGCTATGCATCGGCAAGCAGAAGGCGTACGTCGGCGCTTCCGTCGCCGTGCACAACCCCTTCGAGTTCCAGAAGCGCGACGTGGAGAAGCCCGTGCAGCGCCGCATCTTCGCCATTCCGCCCCGCGTGGCAAAAATCATGGTCAACCTCGCAGGCTGCGCGGCCGGAAAGGTGTTCTTGGACCCGTTCTGCGGCGTGGGCACCATCCTTCAAGAGGCGCTGCTCTGCAGAGCCAAGGTCATCGGCGTGGACATCAACCGCTGGTGCGTCGAAGGCGCCAAACGGAACTTGGAGTGGCTGAGGCTGGAGTATTCAGTGGATAACGCGGACTTCGCCGTCGTGCAAGGCGACGCAAGGAAACTGACCAGCAGAATTCGGGAGGAAGTCGACTGCATCGCCACCGAACCCGACCTGGGTCCGGCACTTCGCCAGGTCCCGACTGCTCCCTACGCGGAGAGAATCATCGAGAAACTCACGCCCCTCTTCACCGACTTCCTCAGAGAAGCCCACAAGGTCCTGCGTAGGAGTGGACGGCTGGTCATCGTGACGCCGTACATCAAAGTGCGGTCAGGCAAGCCGGGAACGATGAACATCAGAGAGATTGCCGCAGACGCTGGGTTCGAGGTCGTGGAGCCGTTTCGGGACGTAGTCTTCGCTGAATCTGCGGCGGAGTTCCTGTTGAGACAGATGAGTTCCTTCGTGGACATCGATGAGCGGCACATAGTTGGCAGGGAAATCCGCGTTTTCCAGAAACCATAGCCCTCAGGCTTCGCCGCAGTCCCTGAGCAGGATACTACGTAAACCCTGGTTGTTACTACGTAAATACAACCCTTCATCTACGTAGTATTAGGCGAAAAAACCGCCCTTAGCTCATTCAAGCCCACGTGTTTACGTAGTAAAGCAGGCGCAGTTCTTCCGCTCGCGGGTCACTGCTTCTCGTACTCTTCAACTTCGTCGCTCACAATAGTAAGCTCGACGCAGGCTTGCTTGAACATCTCAATCGTGTCGGAGTCGGCGTGGTACCGTTTCTCGCAGACGACCCGTTTGATGCCCGCGTTGATAATCATCATGGCGCAGGTCCTGCAGGGCGTCATCTTGCAGAAAAGCGTTGCCCCCTCCAACGGGATGCCGAACCTGGCTGCTTGGATTATCGCGTTCTGCTCCGCGTGCAGCGTCCGCACACAATGCTGGGTGACGTTGCCGTTGCCGTCGAACACTTGGCGCATATCATGACCCACGTCATCGCAGTGCGGCAGCCCAGCTGGCGCTCCAACGTAGCCGGTGGTCATGATGCGTTTGTCTTTGACGATGACGCA
>JBHGBG010000026.1:0-34166 GCA_041946875.1 Bathyarchaeia archaeon | reverse complement strand
AGGCCTGCTAAGTCTGTGGTCGAAAGGCCGCGTGGGTTCAAATCCCACATCCCGCGCCACGATTCTCATGGTCGCGAGCTCTCTTCTCGAATTCGCTACTGTGAGCGTTCTTTGTGAACTCGGAGGTATCTTCGGATGAAGTAGTTCACGAAGCCTTCTTCCGTCCGCTGCAAAGCCCTATAGTACGATGCCCTTCTTCTGTATTCTATTATGAGCATGGGATAGCCTTTCCTCCACAGGATGAAGTTCATCAGGAGCCTGCCGACTCTGCCGTTCCCGTCACCGAAAGGGTGAATTTTCTCGAACATGTAGTGTGCTCTTGCCGCCACCTCGACGGCGTTGAGGCGGGATTCATTCACGAATAGCACGAGCTTCTGCAAGAGTTTCTCCACGTTTCGCCAATCTGGAGCAACGTAGGGTCCCACTCTGACCGCGTAGTTCCTGAGTCGCCCCGCGAGGTCAGGCTTCGTCTCTTTAAAGATGTTCTCATGCCATTTCAGCAACAGCTTCTCCGACAGGTTCTCCTTTGTCTTCAGCATTTCCAGAAACGTTGCTGCGTGGGATTCGGTTTCCCTGATGTCTCTAAGCGGTTTGTTGGGCGCTACTCTGTCCTCCAGGATAAGCCGGGCTTCTTCAAGGGTAATAGTCGACCCTTCGATGGCGTTCGTGTTGTAGGTGAAGGCTACCGCTATTTCGTTCAGGTCTTTGTCTCTGGCTGATTTCGGAGTTCTTTTCCACTCTTTCTGAAAGCTGCTTCTTATCCGCTCCAGTTTCTCAGCCAAGGCTCTGTGGGTTTCGTGCATGAGTCTGGCTTTGATTTCTTCGATGTTTTCGGGGATTTCTTTGCCAAGATAGAGTTCTCTTGTTACAACTTTTCCATTCTTTCTGAAGGAGTGTTGCAGGTACAAGTATTCCGCTTTGCCCTTTTTTCGCCTGACTATCCGCACGGGGTTTTACCATTACAACATAGACACAGCCGAAGTATTTATACAATTTGTAATGGTAACGCCTGCTCCAAACGAACGTCGGGACGAAAACTCATCGAGCACACGGTCATGATGTTGCATGTCTGCGCCGTTCCAATCTTCAGAGCCAAGAATGCAGTAAACTCTTGATAGGGCGCCTTATTTTCTTATGACCATGCGAATTGTCAACCCAACCTTGGGCAGGCGAATGGACCTGAACATGAACCTGTCGGTCAGCTGCGCGGTTATGTCGAAGAAAGACTCCAACTTAAACAGCGAATAGGACAGGTTGCTGTTCACCACATTTCTCCATTCACCTGGAGACTTGACGCTGATGTGTGTCTCGTCCAGGTCTCGGGTCAACGCACGGACAGGCTTCTCCATCAGCTTGTTCGGCGTCGTGCACAGCAACGTGCCATTGCACAGCTTAATCATGTTCCGCAGCGCGCGTTCAGGATGCGGAAGGTGCTCGAGGACGTCAAAGCAGGCGACCAGACTGAAGCTTCCTTCCCTGAACGGAAGCGCAGCTTGGACGTCGCATGTCAGGAAATCTCCCGCGTTCGTCTTCCGTGCCTGTCTCACCGCCCAGGAGGAAACGTCGATTCCGCAGGTTCGGTAGCCCAGTTTCGTCAGCGCCTTGGACGTGAGCCCGGAGGCACAGCCCACGTCAAGTGCAAGTCTGCCCTTGCCGTCGGAGAGATCGATGCCAGAGACGTCGGATGCCCAGTCGATGACTTTGAAGACGTGCTGCTTGACCTGTTCCTCTTTCATGAAGTACTTGCGGTTCGTGAAGTAGGTTTTTCCGAACTGCGACATGCGAGGCGCTGCTCCGAGGGAAGCCATGTGCTGTATGCTTCTGTACGGCTTGAACATAAAAGGCTTTGGCAACGCCATAGAGACTATGTAGAGTTCGCAACAGCTCGCTCTGCCCTTCGCCGAGGTTTGCGGTCCACGCAAGTGACTCCTTTTTCATGTGCGTTGTGATGATGAGGCTTTTGGTGAGGTTGAGCGGTCCGCTGCTTGAGAGTACCGATAGACTTATGAACAGAATGGCTCCAAAGGAATCTGGGGTTGAAAAAATGAAAGCTTACATGGCGTTGTCCTGCAAAGTGGGTGCCTTCGACAGGGTCTTGGACGAGATTATAAAGATGAACGTCATGGCGCGCACGCTGAGCGAACGCGAACCCGATGTCTTCCTACTGTTTGGTCCGGTGGACATCCTCGTCCAGTTCAACGAGCTGAAGGACTTTGATGAATTCATCACCAAATGGTTCACTCCGATTAGAATGATTACGGCTGACGAGCCTCTGATTGAAAGAACTCAGACTTGGATAGTCATATCCGAGGGCAAATCGTTCGTCGAGGAACCGTATGCTTTCCTTTTCCTGAACACCCAGCCCAGGTACTTGGAGAAGGTACAGCGGGCGCTCCAAGCCATTCCTCAAGTTCTATCCGCAGACACGGTCTTCGGACCCTACGACGTGATATGTGCCCTTAGAGCCAAGAACAAGGTGGAGCTTCAACGACTTCTAACTCGCGTGCAGAAAGAAGTCCCGTACATCCAGGGAACGATGACTGAAATCGTGGCTTCCACCGCACATCCTTCATGACGAGACCGAAAGTACTGCAGCTTCTCCGAGGAGACAGGCGTTTTCAAGCCATCGCCTGAACCCTATGTTTGCGGGCCAGCCTTCAGGGCGTCGCTGTGCCTCAAGGATGAAGAGTCTGCTGCGCAAACAGTAGGTCGCATTTACGTGGTAAAGTATTCCATACTACGTAAATGCCAACCCGGATTTACGTGGTAAACTTCGAGTCACGTTGAGTCCTGACTTGCAGCGTGTCAGACCCTTTTGGAAAGAATCTTGCGCGGCGACACGCAGTTCCTCTGCAGCCCAACCTGCCTCGGCTGAACCCCGAAGGCCAAGCCGACAAGCTGCGTGAAGTGAAGCACGGGAAGGTTGATTCTGACGCTGAAGTGTGATTCAATGTCCTTCTGTCTCGCGTCAAGGTTGAAATGGCACATGGGGCACGCCGTCATCATGCAGTCGGCTCCCGCGTTCTTGGCGTTCAGCAGAATATCCTTGGACATTTTCAGCATCGCCTCTTCGTCGGTTATGCCCAGCGACTGCCCACAGCACCGTGTCTTGCCGTAGTAGTCAACCTTGGATGCGCCAAGCGCCTCAGCAAGTTCGTCCAGCCGCGTCGGGCGTTCGGGCTTGTCGAAGCTGCAGATGTTGGGCGGTCTGACCATAAAACAGCCGTAGTATGCGGCGACCTTCAGCGTGGCCAAGGGCGCCTTGACTCGCTCTCTTATTTTCTGGAGCCCCACGTCGGACAGGAGGGCTTCGGCGAAGTGTCTCACCTTGACCCCGCCGTTGTAGTTGAGTCCAGCGGTCTTCAAAGCCTCGTCTATTTTGCTCTTCGTTGCCGCGTCTTCTTTCAGGATTTTGTTGGTTCGGGAAAGCGTGAAGTAGCATGCGCTGCACGGCGTGGCGACATCCATCTGCATTTTTTCTGCCAGAGCCAGGTTTCGGGCTGCGAGGGCGAGGGAGTACAGCGGCTTGAAGGTGTAGATGGCGTCGATGGCTCCGCAGCAGTTCCAGCCTGGTACTTCGGTCAGTTCTATGTCCAGTGCCTTGGCGACTGCTTGGACGGATTCTTTGTACTCTTTCGCCGTCGACTGGAGGGAACATCCTGGGAAGAAGGCGTACTTCATTCTTGTTCCTTCTCCTTAGTCTTTTCAAGCATAGAGCGGACCCATGGTGTCTGCTCGGTCCTCGGCGCCTTCACGTGCATCTTCCCTTTCCTGAACAGCCTCCACCCCAGGCTGGCGTTCTGACGCAGGCTCTTGAAATCCGATTTGTCCATGAGTTTGACGAAGAGTTCGGGCTCGTAGAGTTTTCCGTATTTGCTGACTACCTCGAAGAAGGATTTGTGGAATTTGGATTTGTCTCTTGCCATGAACTCGGTGATGGCTTTGTTCTTCAGGGACATCATAAGTGCAGGAAAGTCAACGTCTCGTGGGCATCTGGTAGCGCAGGTGTAGCAGGATGAACAGACCCAGATTGTTGAGCTGGACAGGACGGTTTGCTTCATGCCCCTGTTTATCATCCTCAGGATTTGCATGGGCGAGTAGTTCATGGCAAACCTGGTGGGACATCCGCCTGCGCATGAGCCACATTGGATGCATTCGAGTATTCTTTCTCCACCTGGCATCTTCATGACCTCTTCAAGGAAAGCCCTTCCCGTCTCCTCGGTCTTGGCGGGCTGGGTGTTTTTCGCTTCGGCAGGGTTGGTTTTCTCAAGCGACGTTCTTCTCGCCTCCGAGGTATTTCCTGACCTCTTCACGCTTCTGGGGCGCGATTGGACCAAGTTTCTTGACTCGTTCAACGAAGTCGTCGAAGAGGGTGAATATTTTTTCGTACTGTGGCAGCGTCGTCGTCATCGACTGCAGCCTAAGGGATTGGATTCCGAATTTGCCAAGGTCCTTCTTGAACTGGATGACGTGCTCTCTCAGTTTGTCTTCTTTGAACACGCTGTCGTCTCCCTCGATGAAGACGATGCCGTCGGCTCCTTCGGCGAACGCTTGAAGCACGTGCTTCATGCCCAGGCGGGCGTTGCTGGGTATTCGAAGTATCCTGATTGCAGGGGAGTAGCTTCTTCTGCTCTGTCCTCCCAGGTCTGCGGAGCCGTAGGCGGTCATTTTCTCGACAAACGCGATTATCTTAGGTGGTTCTCCTTCCGCCTCGGCGATTCCCTTGATCTGGGCGTTCAATTGTTCGTCGGTTGTGTTCTTCAAGTCTATGGCTGCTTTAGGGCAGGCTGGGACGCACATGCCGCATCCGAGGCAGGACACGGGGTCTATGACGGCTTCCGTTTTGCCTTTGCTGATGGCTCGGGTGGGGCACTCTTTTATGCAGGCTCCGCACAGGTCGCACTTGTCGTGAATCAGGTAAGCGACTTCGGGTGAGACGGCGATTTCTCCCTTGCCGAGGAACGTAGCGACTTTTGAGGCTGCAGCCATGGATTCCATCGTAGTTTCCCTAACGTCCTTTGGACCTTGGGCAGCGCCTGCCACGTATATGCCCTCTCTCTTGGTTTCAACTCCTCGGAGCTTGTGGTGGGCTTCGAGGAAGAAGCCGTCGGGTCCGAGGTCGATGCCCAGCATGTCGGCGAGTTCCTTAGCTCCCTTGCTGGGGAGCAGTGCGGGGCTGAGAACGACTAAGTCGAAGTTCTCTTCCACGTGCTTCGCCAGTAGCGTGTCCTCTGCCTTCACGATGATGGAATTACCGTTTGGCGTGACCTCAGCCGCCCTGCCTCTTATGAATGTGACGAGGTGTTCTCTGGCTTTGGTGTAGAATTCCTCGTAGCCCTTACCGTGCGCCCTCACGTCCGTGTAAAAAACCCAGGCTTCTGATTCGGGGGCTGTTTTGTTCAGCAGCAGGGCTTGTTTTATGGCGGTCATGCAGCCAATCTTGCAGCAGTACGGCGCCCCGTTGGCGGTTGCTGCGCGACTTCCGACGCATAGGATGAAAGCTACTTTCTTGGGCATGGCGCCGTTTGAGGGTCTGTGGAGACCATGGAGCATGAGGCGTTCGAACTGGAGGTTGGTTACGATGTCTGGGTGAAGGCCGAAGCTGTACTGGCCAACGAGCGCCGGGTCCAGCAGGCTGAAGCCCGTGCTCACGACCATGGCACCCACCTTCAGGTCCATGAGCTCTTCCTGCTGAGTGAAGTCGATGGCTTCGCTCTTGCAGAACTTCTGGCAGACGCCGCAGACGCCCTTCGTGAAGTGCAGGCAATACTCTTTGTCGACGACCGAAGCGTTGGGGATAGCCTGCTTGAAGGGTCGGTAGATTGCTCTGTCCTGAACTAGGTTCTCCTCGAAGCTGTTTGGCCTCTTGGCCGGGCACTTCAGCGTGCATTCTCCGCAGGCGATGCACTTCTTCGGGTCCACGTATCGCGGCTTAACTTTGACGGTGACTTCGTAATTTCCCGCGGAACCCTTGATGGCGGTCGGCTCCGCGTTCGTGATTATCCTTATTCTGGGGTGCTGTGCGACTGACACCATTCTTGGCGTGAGGATGCAGGCCGAGCAGTCAAACGTTGGAAAGGTCTTGCTGAGCTGCGCCATGTGGCCGCCGATGCTCGGGTTCCTCTCGACCAAGTAGACCTGATAGCCTTTGTCGGCCAGCTCAAGGGCGGAGTTGATTCCAGCTATGCCACCTCCGACTATAAGCACGCTTTCGGTCACTTTGAGGTTCATCGGAGTCAGGGGTTCCAAGTAGTGAGCCCGCTGCACGGCGGAATTCACGAGTGCAATGGCTTTGGCTGTTGCCTTTGCCTTGTCGTCGTGAACCCAGCTGCACTGTTCCCTGATGTTAACCATTTCCAGCAAGTAGGGGTTCATTCCAGCCGATCTCACGGCTTGTCTGAAGGTGTCCAGGTGCATCCTAGGAGAGCACGAAGCCACGACCACTCGGTCTAGGTTCTGTTCTTTGACTGCTTTTTTTATTCTCTCTTGCCCGGGGTTGCTGCAGACATACTCGAAGGTTTCGACGACTTTCACCTGTGGCAGACTGCTGATGGTTTCCTTGACGCGAGCCACATCCACTGTGTCGCTGATGTTTCCTCCACAATGGCAGATGAAGACGCCGATTGATGGCTTCAGAGACATGGAGTCGTCACTTGCTCTGAGTGGTCTCCATCTATGGAAGTCATGAGTATTTAAGACTTCATCGTTATCACCCAATTCACGAAATCCCAACTCGAAAAGCACCAATCCTCGCGGAGCACGTGGATGTGTAAAATTTAATATAGGTCCTGCATGCAAAGGGGTGAAGGGGGACAGCCATGGTTGATCTCATAACCGTGCACTCTATGCTTGTAGAATTGCACGGCGGAATGCTCACGCTCGCCGCCGTCTGCATTCTCGCCACCGTCGCGTCTAGGGGTCACCTGAGGATGCGGAGAACGAGCGAGAGCTACGGAGTTTTCTGGGCAGCGGATTCTTTCATGGGTACGCTAGGTCGGTACGCTGAGCCTACGGCGTATTTGGCTGGAATAGGCGCGGTCATCGGCTTGATACTCTCTGCAGTCGTTGGCTTCTACATCTGGCCCATCGAATTCCTCACCAACAGCCCTCTCGGGCTGAGCAAGGTGATGTTTTCCGTCTTCGCCACCGAGCTCATGTTCGTCTTTGTCTTCATAAGGTCGAAGTACGGAGAGAACCTGTGGAGAAACCGTGGCACCGCAGCAGTATACGCCTGCCTGGGGATTTTCGGTTTTCTGCTCATGATGCTGGCGGGAAGCCTTGGCGGGCACATGGCGGGCAAGGGCAGCATACTAGACCCGATTTACGCGCTGGTGGGCATTAACCCAGAGTCTTTCGGATTCCTCGGACTCAACTATGCGGTCGTGCTGGTTGGCTTTTCCGTTGTTGCGATTGCGGTTCCAACGGCGGCTTTCATGTACCTTCAGAAGCGTACAGTCTCAGAGCCAGCCGCTGCATAGTTTGACTCACTTAAGAATGATGTGCCCGCGCGTTGGCTTGGACTGCCGTTTTCTCTCTTTTGGTGTTTGAGAACCCATTCTTCTTCAAGATGCCCAGTACGATGCGTGCTTGCTGCTGGGCCGCTTCTCTGCCGTGTGCCTCGATTTCGGAAGCAGGTGTATAGAACCGCCCGTCCTTGACGTTCAGCTGAATCAGAGGTCTGCCCTTGTACTGGTAAACGATGAGGTCTCCCTCGTCCTGAAGTATAAGGTTGGCGAGTTTCACCCTTGCCTTCTCTAGAATAGGCTTCAGCTTCGCGGCTGACAACGTGGCTGGAAAGAACCTTCCGTTTTGCCGGCTTGCCACCCTTGACTCGTGATTCCCTGTTCGTTTTGGTGCGTTTCGACGGGGAGAATTCGGGTGAGTTTGCTTTTTTCCATGGCTGTGCAACCCTAACCGAATAGCATCAGTTGTAAGTCTCATATTAGAGTCTTCAGCTTCAAACCAGTCGCTTGCGAGTGGGCTATGCCGTCTTTTCTCTTCTCGGCATTATGATGGCGTCACGGGGCGGTCCGAAAGCTTCGCTTTTTCCCTCGATGAACAGTTTTCCCACGAACGCGCAGGTCACGGCGTCCAACTCGTCGCCGCTCAGCCCGTCCTTAAGTCCTTGGATGCCGAGGCTTTCCAAGCCCACCTTCAGTTTGTCGAGTCCTTGCTGCTTCCGCGGAATGCCTATAATGTCCTGAGCTCCTCCAGGATAAGCCTCTATTACCTTGAAGCCGCAGCTCTCGAGCGCCTTCCTCAGCCGAATGCCACGTTCCGTCAGCTTCCGCATCGGTCCCAGTGTGATGGGGAAGAACTTTATGCCCTTGCGGAGGAGTTCGCGGTCGCTATCCCTGAAGTGCTCGCCCGTCCGGTCTTCGATGGTTTTCCTTCCGGGCGGGAGGCTCAGCGGCGCGTCTATGGCTACGACGTCGGGTTTAGCTTCCGCTGTCTTCCGCAGGATTTCGTCGTCCGCATAGACTATGCAGGTTTCCGCCCGCGTGCCTTTCAGGAGGCAGAAGCCTGTAGGTCTGCGTTCCGCTCCCGCCAAGTCTAAGCCTACGACGGACATCGTTCTCGCAGAACACTTTGTGGCGTGGGACCTATAAGAGTTCAGCCTGCACCTTGGCGACGTGGGTCATCGTGCAAACCGTGGAGCAGCTCTCCGGCATTCCCAGCACTTTCTTGAGCATTTCACAGTCGGTGCGGTGGCGAGAGCGGAGCCTTTCAAGCGCTAACCTTGGCCAGTGCGCGCTCCAGAACTGTCTTCGTCGTCTGGACTTCGTCCAGCGTGCACTTTCGGTTCAGCTCCAAGGTTACGGGTCCGTCGTACTCGTGGCGCTGCAGGGCATTGAGAAAAGCTTTCAACTTCGCGGTCTCTTCCGCGAAGGGTTTGTGAGCTCGGTTGCTCATGTGCACGTTGCACAGTCGCTCGTGGAATCTTCCGAGAAGGCTACTTGTGGCGCCTGTGGCTTCGGCGTGGCAGAAATCCAGCGTCACGCCCATGCTGCCTTCGGCGTCTATCACGCGGAGTATCTCCTCCATCTGCGGAGTGTTCTTGCCGTAGCCGCTCGAAGCGTAAGAGAGGTTCTCCAAAGCCAGTTTGACGCCCAAGCCTTCGGCGTAAGGCTTCACTTCGCCGAAAACCTCTTTGAGAAATCTGCGCCTCAGGTTTTCACGCAAGTTCCGCGAGATGTTGGAGTGAACCACCATGACGGGCGCGGAAAGCGCTTTGGCGAACTCCGCTGAGACCTGACCGTAGTAGATTGCCGTCGGAACTTCGCTCGCCTGTTTTACGTGGAGGCTGGCGGCATGAACGGTCAGGCAGCGCAATCCATGGGCGGCAAGCCCATTCTTCGCAGGCTCGGTTGAGTCGTCTGTTTGTTTCTCCACAGATTTCATGTTGAACTCCACGTACTCAAACCCCAGCCTCTTGACAGCGGATAGGTTCTCGTTCAAGCTGAGTTTAGAGAAGATTCCGTTGGACAAGCTGAGCTTCAAGTCTTCCACTCCCTTCGACCTACGCCTGAAGGAGGTGATTTCTCGAAAAGGCTAGGCGTGGGGTGCTTCGCCCGCTGTCCCGGTTTTCGCGGCGGCTTGCCCATACTCTGCGGCGCTGTACTCAATGATGCGGTACAGCACGAGCATGTGGTTGGTTCTCACGCGCTCGCTTCGAATAAGCTCCAAGTTCATCTTGCCCTCTAGGGTTCGGAACAGGTGGGTGGCGTTCTTGCCGACAACGACGGGGGAAATCAGCAGACTCAACTCGCCTACGAGTCCCTCCCGAATTAAAACACTGTCTAAGACTCCGCCGCTGTCCGTCAGGACCGTCCGGACGCTGTAGCGGTCGTACAGCTTTTCCAAGGCTTCGCGGTAGTCAACGTGCTCGGTGCCCGTGGCTATGGTTTCGTACTGTCTCTCCCTCAAGTATTGAATGTAGTCCTCAGGCGTCTTGTTTGAGACGAGAACCACGACATCCTTGCAGTAGCACGAGCGCCTGTAGACGTGCAGCAGACCCTTCAGCTTGCCCGTGCTGTCTGCGATAACCCAGATGGGTCGCCTGTCGTCGGATTTCACGGCTGGCTTTATGAAGTCCGAGGGTTCTTCCTCAGGGATTTTTTCGGTGTAGAGTTCGACGCCGGTTTTGGCAGTTTCTGAGCCTATGAGGTTGGCGTCGGCTCGGACTTTGCCTGCTATTTCGTAGTGTAGTCCTATGTCCATTTCGAAGTCGCGGATTGAGCCGTCCAAGCTGATTGTGTTGTGCATTACGACTCTGGGCAGCATGTGTCTAGGTATGAGTTGCCGCGTATTTCAACTTACCCTCGCACGTCTGGATGTTGCAGTTCTCTAGAAGAGTGGTTTTCTGCGCATCTGTTGTACAGTTCGTTCCAAGTGGAACCTGTGGAGGAAAGAAGCCGTTTTCAGAGGGTTTTTCTGGGTCGGTTGGGGGTTTTGGTATGTTTCAGCTTGCTTTGCATGTGGTTCTTGGTGTGTTTCGGTATGCCTGAATTATGTCCTAAGATTTATTAGGCAGTTGATTGTCTATACAGATTCGTACGATATGTCTCAATAGGGACATATTGTACACCCGTAGAACACAACTACACAAGAAGGAACACGAGAAAAATGCCCAACTACCAAAAAGAAATCCAAACCAAACTGACCAAGGGTCTGCTCGACATGATCATCCTCCAGTTCCTTGACGCACACCCCATGCACGGCTACCAGATCATAACCCGCATCCGCAAATCCTTCGGCGTCTACTTCGGACCCAGCACTGTCTACCCCTTGCTCAACACGCTTGAGAAGAAAGGCTACGTCAAGAGCGACTGGAACATGGACACTGAAAGACCACGCAAGGTGTACAAGCTCACGAACGAAGGCCAGACCGCCCTGAACTTCATTGAGGGCTCACTGAACATCATCTGCAGAACTCTGTCCACAGACGGCAAAGTCACCATAGAAGCAGCAGCGCTCCACACCACGAACTCGAGTTTCCGATAGGAACAGGAACAACCTAACCCAGCAACTCTCTTCCTATGCTTTCCCAGAATCCTGCACAAGTCTCGCTGCCAGAAGCCGAATGTGCGAGTTGGATGTCAACGTGCTCCTGCCTGGTTAGGGTCTGACGCACTCTGCCTTGGGCCTGTAGGGTCTCTTGGCTGTCCGCTTGCGCCTGTGGTACTCGCACTCGTTCATGCGCGTCAGCATCCAGCCTTTGTCTTGGTATACGCAGCCACATGGCAGCGTCACGGTCTCGGCTGGTTTCTCTTCTTTCTTCGACACGTCAGCCATCTTCTCTTGGAAGAAGGTGCTTTCTTTCTTATAACTCTGTCAACTCGCCGTCCGAGGATGGCAGGGTTTAAGAGGCAAACTTTCGTGAGATTTCACTGGTGGATGGGCATGTCTCAATCCTCTCACTTCATCGATTCCAAGACTGCGCCAGTCATAAGGCAATTTGAGGGCTTGGAGACCACGATTCTCACGGGTGTGCGCGGCGAAAAGATGATGATGGTGCTCAGCGTCACGTTACCCAAACACGCCGTTTCAATCCACAGTCATCCGCATGAGCAGGTGGGCGTGGTTTTTAGCGGACGGGCACGCCTCAGAATCGGGTCGGAGGAGCGTGTTGTGAAGAAGGGCGATTTCTACTGTATCCCGCCGAACGTGCCCCACGGAGACATTTGTCTCGGAAGCAAACCCTTCGTCATGTTGGACATTTTCTGCCCTGTTCGTGAAGACTTCATGCAGAAACTCCGCAGTCAGAAGCCTCCATAATCTAGCCTAGAGTGGACTGGGTGTTTTCGCGGAACAAAAAAAGAAGCTGGTTGAGAGGAAACCCGCCTTTATGCCTTAAAGGTTAACGTTGGCTGCAGCTGTGGCAAGGTCGGTTATGTCGATCTTGTAGTCAAAGTTGTAGTCCATGCGTTGGTCGTAGTTGCCCCAGCCGGGCATCGAACCGTAGGCTTTGACAACGGACGCCAAGTCCGCGGGGGTCACGGTGTTGGTGCTGTCGTCGTTTATTTTGAACGAGTTGAACAGGCTTGAGGCTATTCTCTGCCCGCGCAGCGTGCCTGTCAGCGGGTTTATGCCTGTGATTGCCAGGGTGAAGCTGGTCCAGTTGCCTGTGACTCGG
The DNA here is from genome assembly GCA_041946875.1 of Bathyarchaeia archaeon. GTDB lineage: Archaea > Thermoproteota > Bathyarchaeia > Bathyarchaeales > Bathycorpusculaceae > JADGNF01. The sequence goes on along the minus strand of JBHGBG010000026.1, from coordinate 22,030 downwards.
AGTTCTCCGTAGGCTCTCGTTGCCATGGCTACGCCGTCTTGGTCGTGGTGGAAGCTTACTACGTCGCCTGCGGTGTTCGTCACCACGGTAAACGCTGTGGTCATCTGGAAGACGGTCCAGTTTCCGCTCAGGAAGAAGTCGTATCCGCCCGTGTTCAGCTGCGTGACGCCGGTGTCAACTAGCTTGGCCGTGTAGAAAGTATATGTGAAGTTGGTCTTAGCTCGGACGGTGCTAAGTGGGCGCGTCGTGTTGAGGGTCCAAATCGCCGAAGCGGTGGAGCCTTGGCGTGTGGTTGTGCTGTTGAAGACGAGGGTTCGGGTCTGTGCCTGCAGTGTCCCAGTAACGTTCGTGGTACCCCACTGGGTTATGATACCGTTGACGCGGACGAAGTTCTGGTTGATTGGCCTGTTTGGGTTGCCTGGAATACCCTGGAACATTCGCCAGTTCATGAAGGGTTTGGCACTTGCACTCGCCGTGAAGGCAAGGGTGCTGAATGCGATTGCAGCTATGAGGAGGATTGCTATAGCCTTTTTCATTCATCTCACTCTCTGAAGCTTTACCATTGCCTTTGCTGGGCGTGAATAAAAGGCTTTCTGAGCCTAATTTCAAATTATAAGCCGAATGAGGGTTCAGTTTGGTTCATTAACGTTCAGTTAGGTTTATTTATGCTTTTTATTGCCGAAGAACGGTTTATTTCTATCTTGTGAACCGTTTTCATGCTTCAATGAATCACAGCTGAGGTCAGCGTGAGCGGTACTGGACAGTCTGCGGCGATGTTGGAATTCTTAAATAAGCTAAAACTCAATTGTTAACCAGATTCAACATGCGATGTCGCTCCACAATAATCCTCTGCTTCGTCCTCTTAGGCTTCCTTTTGCTCGCGCCCCTCCACACGGCGCGGGCTCAGACCTACATACGGTACCGAATCCAGCTGAACGCTGATGGCTCCGCCTCCTGGGTCATCACGCAGGTTTCGGACTTGCGTGGAACGGTGGACACTTGGGATGGGTTCGTGCAGAAAGTGGCCGCCCTCATCGATGCCGCCGCCAGCCAAACCCAGCGCCAGATGAGTCTGGACTACAACTCGCTGCAACTGAGCACAAGCGTCGCGTCCAACCAGTCCAAGACCACTGAGTACCTCTTCACGTGGCTGAACTTCAGCGTCCTGCAGAATGGGCAGTTGACGCTGGGTGACGTGTTCCGCGTGGAAGGCTTCTTCAACCGCCTGTACGGCGACGGAGCACTCGAAGTAGCCTACCCGTCTGGCTACATGGTCAAGTCGGTTTTTCCGTCTCCCGACGAGAGAGTGGACGCCGCGCGGACGCTGGAGTGGCTGGGAACCCAACTCTTCGCCAGTGAGCAACCCAGCATAACGTTGACAGCAACTTCGCCGTCGCCGACGCCAGAGCAAGCAGGGACTGGCAACCTGTGGCTGGTCTACGTGGTCATAGGCGTAGTCTCCGCGGTGGCAGCGGGTTCTCTCGCAGTCTTCCTTGTTGTCAGGCGGCGGAAACGGCGCGCGAGTGAACTGGCTGAGATAGTGCAGTCGCGTACGGTCGAAAGCGAAGAGGAGAAAATCCTGAAGGTCATCCGCGGCGCGGGCGGCAGCACGTTCCAGTCCACCATCACGGAGCAGTGCCGGTTCTCGAAGGCGAAGACGAGTCAGCTGCTGAAGGCTCTGGAGCACAAGGGCGTGGTGCGAAGATATAAGAAGGGCAGGGACAAGATAGTGACACTCGTCGAACGGAGCAAGTGAACAGCCATGAAGCACGGTAACCCATCAAAAATACTTGCCGCGTCAACGCTTCTGGCGATTCTTGCGCTGTTCTGCTTCTCCCAGATGGCGGAGTCGTTGACTCCTCTGCCAACAGTCGTGAGCGTCGAACCGCAGGCGAGCACGGCACGTGTTGCCGAAACGCTGACCGTCAACATCTCCATCAGCAATGTGGAGAACCTCTACGGGCTGGATGTAACGCTCAGCTGGAACAACTCAATCCTCCAAGTCCTAAGCAGCGTCTCGACGCTGGGTGTGGAGTCGCACCCGGGCGGCGTCCTGCATGAGGCGGCTGGCGCTCCCATCTCGTTCGTCGAGGACACGGCGTCACAGGAGACGGGCGAGTACCACGTCGTGGCAACTTCTCAAAGCCCTGCGGACAGTTTCAACGGCACCGGAACCATAGCCACGCTGACGTTCAACGTGACTCGGGTTGGGCGTTCTCCGCTTACCTTGTACAGCGAGTTGGCGAACCATCCGCCACCTGATGAAACCGCCGTGTTCATCGAGCATCAGGACGTTGGCGGATCGGTTGATGTCGTTATTCCCGAGTTCCCCACAGCTGCGGCTTTGGTCGTTCTGGTTGTGGCGGCTACGGCTGTGCTGCTACTTTCCAAACGGCGGCTGCGGAAGACCTCTGCTTCTCTGGTTGAGCGCGGTCGCTGACTGGGTCTTCGGTTTCTTCAGGAAGGGAGGCAGGGCGTTCGTTCTGTTGGCGTGGGTTTCTGGTCCGTCAGCAACATCTCGGTCGTTTTGTTCCTGTTCGTGCCGCAGGTTCCGCTATTTGTCTGTGCTCTTGCGTACGTGGCGGCTTTCGCTTCGGGTATGTTTCTTGGCTCCTACCTGTCGAGGATGCTGAAACCTCTCCCAGCGGTTTTCCATACAAGCGTACAATGATACTCTTTTCGTTATGGCGACAGTCCGCTTTTCTGCTCTGCCCTCTCGTTCAGGAAGCCTATGGCTTCAAGCACTGCGCCAGCGAAACCGACGAGGCTCAGGATGATGCCTGCGGAGAAGACCATGCTCAAGTCCACCGTCAACGTCGTGTTGCCCGATGTGACGCTGATTAGGCTGTCGCCCAATGCCAGAACCATGTAGAACACAAGGAGGAGCGCTCGGGCGCCGTTGACGATGGGCTGCAGAATCGTGCGCGCCGTCAAGTATCCCACGACTATGAGCACCATGTAGGCTATGACGAAGGCTTCAATGCTTCCCGCGAACCCGGGCACCGACTCGAAAACTGGCCCCAGGAACTGCATCGCCGCGATGTACAGCATCAAGATGACCGCCACCTTCACGGTTGCCTTGACGACTCTGCGTTTGACCTCTTTGGCGTCGATTCTGCGGTTGCGTTTCTCAGCCAAAGGGCACCACCCAAGGTCCGTAGTCACAGAAGGAACTCGACAACTGAAACTCCACGTATCCCTTTTCCAGCGCAGAAGTTGGAGCGGGAACGTAGAACTGGAGGTTGTCGGCGAACGGCGCAAACCTCTCCAAATCAAAACTCACCTGGCTTCTGCCCCGAAACACGCCGTTCTGGTCAAACAAGTCCGTCGTGAAGTTCCCAGCAACTGTGGAGGAGGCGTGATTCACAAAACTCAGCGAAAACGCCACGCCCTCGTGCGTGCTGTTGAAAGCTGCAACCACAGGTTTCGCCAGCGAGAAGTTGAAGAACGGCGCTCCCCAGAAGGAGGAGACGTTGGCGGAGAGTTCCGCGGGAAGCACCTGCCCGAATGTCGAGCCAACGGACACCCCAATCGTGCAGTTCCTGTCCTCAAACAGCCAGCGCGCATCATTCCGCGCGAGAGCATCGCCGGTGACAGTGAGGTTCTGGAGGACGGTGGCGTTTCGCCTCGCCGGCACAATGTTGGCCAAACTGCTGACGCCTGCGAGTTCCGTGTCGTTTGCGCCGTAGAGGACTGCTGTGACTGTGACGGCTTTCATGTCTGAGCCGCCGAGGTTGTTGACGTTCACGCGCATGGGAAAAACTGCGGAGCCGCTCTGACTCAGCGAGGCGGTTGGTTTGTAAACCTCGAACGCCAAGTCTTGGACAGCGAAAGCCGCGAGCGCAACCACCACTATCAGAAGCACCCAGATGATGGACGTCACTATCTCCAGCGCCTTTACGGCAACGTTCACGGCTTTCCCTCCGTCAGAGGCACGGCGACCGCCCAAGAGGCGCTTAGGTTTTGGCGGTTTTCTCAGGCTCCTGCCGCTCGGATTTCTCCGATGTCACAGTCTTGTTCTCGGGGTAGCGGAACAGTATAGTTATCCCCCGGATGGTGATGAGCGAGCCAATCCAGCCCATCACCCCAAGGTACATCACACGAATGCAAGTGACAATGAGCGGCGACAGCGCTCCGCCGAAAGACTCACCCAAGTCTCCACCCGCGATTATCTGCAGGCTTTCGTTCAGGAACAGGAAGGCGCTAGCGAATGTGAAAATCAGCAGAGCCAACCCCAACAGGAGCACCGTCGCTCCCATCGTGAGTTTCTTCCTCAGAGCCGTTAACATAGGCGGTCAACTCAGAGTTCCTCAATGTCTATCTGTTTGATATTAAGCATTTCCAAAATCACGCCAGAACAGAAGCAGCCAACCAGAAAGCAAGATCACAGTTATTACTTTAACCTGCCTCTCCAAAGACAAAACCGTCGCATGCTTCGTGTGTTTTAAATATGGCTTAGCCTCATGTTCCTTTGTCACGCGAGGAACGTGAGTCCATGTCAGAAGATGCACCCACCGAACCCGCCGAAGCCGAAAAGCCAGAGGAACCGGCGGAGAAAAAGCCAAAATACGAATTCATCGAAGACCTGCCCGGAGTAGGTCCAGCCACCTCGCAGAAGCTCCGCGAGCTGGGCTACCACACTGTCGAGTCATTAGCCATGGCGACCGCCCGCGAGTTGGAACCCGTGGGCGTCAGCGAGAAGAAGGCTTTCCAGATAATCGAGGCGGCACGCTCCGCCGTGGGCATAAGCTTCGTGCGCGCGGATGAGCTGTACAAGATGCGGCAGACCGTCCTGCGGTTGACGACGGGCAGCAAGGCGGTGGACAAGATGGTGGACGGCGGGCTGGAGACCCAGACCATCACGGAGTTTTACGGCGAGTACGGCAGCGGCAAGAGCCAGTTCTGCCATCAACTGTGCGTGAACGTGCAGTTGCCTCCGGAGCGGGGCGGCTTGAACGGCGGAGCCTTGTACGTGGACACGGAGAACACGTTCAGGCTGGAACGTATCATCCAGATGTCCAAGCATCTCGGGCTGGACCCCGAGCAGGTGGTCAAGAACATCATCTACGCCGAAGCGTTCACGTCGGACCACCAGATGTTTCTGCTGGAGAACGCGGACGAGATAATAAAGACGAACAACATCAAGCTCATCATCGTCGACTCGCTCACGGCGCACTTCCGAAGCGAGTACGTCGGGCGGGAGATGCTGGCGTCGCGGCAGCAGAAGCTTAACAAGCACATGCACAAGCTCATCGCGTTGGCGCGTGCCTTCAACGCCGTGGCGGTCGTGACGAACCAAGTTATGGCTAAGCCTGACGTGTTTTTCGGCGACGCGGTTCACCCCATCGGCGGGCACATCGTGGGGCACACGAGTCACACGCGGATTTACCTGCGGCGCGCCTCGCATGGTCCAGTGCGGATTGCTCGGCTGGTTTCCAGCCCCTACTTGCCCGAGGGAGAGGAAATCCTTAAAGTCACGGAGAACGGCATAGAAGACGTGACCGAAGAGGAGAAAGCGAACAAGGGACGAAGTCGCTGATATGCCCATCCCCCAAGCCCTGGTGACCCGGTACTTCCAGCTCATCGTCGCACGGCAGTTCACGGAAGCCGAACGCGAGCTGGAACGGCTGAAGCAAAAGATGCAGAAGACGGAGTGGAACCGCGGCTACTTCAGAGCACTCTATGGTATGCTGCTGGCGCGGAAAAGCAACGGTGACAGCTACTCCTTCTTCTCCAAGCTGGACTTCACGGACAAGGCTGCGCTCCACGGCTACCGCAGAGAATTCTTGGACCATACGCGGAACGGGCTGCATGGAGACTTCGACCGCGGCTACTTCTCCGCTTGGGCGGACTGCATGCGCATCCTGACGCGTCTGGACATTCCTGTTCCTCAGGCAAGCGTGAAGGCTGAAGCAGAGAGGGCGCCGATGGAGACGGTGCGGGCGGACAAGAATCAGGCAACCATAGCGAATTTCTTGAAGAACAAGCTGGACGACGCCGAAGAAGAATGATTCTGAACCTACGGCGTCGTTATTGGTCCGATAAGGAAGCTCAGGGTGAGGACGCAGACGACGAGCCACGCGAAGAAATATATGAAAATGCCCATGGTCATGATTTTGGACTGCTTCTCAACCTGCTGACCGTATTTGGCTTTCATCAGGTAGTAGGACACCATGTAGATGAGCAGGGCTATCGTTATGCCGTTTATCAGCGTGTTGCTTCCTGACACGATTTCCACAACGGAGACTCCACTGCCTGACTGAAACGCGAACGGCAGCAGAGCTGTTATAACGCCTGCTATGGCGCCGAATAACACTCTTAGCCAATAGAGTTTTGTCAGGACGTTCACTTGTATTTCTGTCCCCGTTTGCCGGTGTCCTGTCTAATTAGAAAGCTACTGGTTATAAACTGTTTCTATTCGTCGGCAACTCGGACAATGACCGAAACGGGGTTATCTGATTGACTGTGGATACATATCTACTCTTCACAACAAATTAATAAGAAAGGCAACAACACTGCTGTGAGACCGCCTATAATGTCCAAGTCAGATTTCAAACTAGATTTTCCGAGATTACTGAACGAATCGGTGAGCGAAGCGTTGTCCTCGTTGGGCGAATCGCCGAAGCAGACGCTGCTGTTTCATCTGGAGAAAAACTTCAGCATCAGCCAGAACGCCATCTCTGACAACGTGGGAGCCTTCGACCACGCGCTCCGTAGTATCTTCGGCGCCAGCGCCAGGCTCCTTGAAAGCATAATCATACGCAGACTCGACCAGAAGGCTGGCATCAGCTTCGAAGGGTTTCCGAACGATGACTTTACGGGGACTGTGGCTTCTCTAAGGCATAGGCTCGAAGGATAGACGCCGAGGCGGCGTATGCCTTTCTTGGTTCAAAAAGAAAAAGAGGAGGAAATGATGTTTCAGCGTCTGCGGCGGCTAGCTGAGGCTATTTCTTGATGGCTTTCTTGATTTTCGCCATCATGTCGGGTGATACAGTTTTCATGTTGTGGGCTGAGGCAGCGTGAGCAGCAATTTTCTTCATGAGTTCATCCTCTGTCTTGGCGGAAGCTTCGAACGGACAAGACATTCCTAGGTCTGCGCATTTAAAAGAAGGCAAAATCTCACCAGAGTAGCGTAGGCGAATTTCGCTTATAAACCTGCTTGGTCTCATCTGGAGTCGGTGGGGACGGGGGTGCAGATTCCGGGCTCATCTATGAACCTCTCCTTCGTCGTGCGGTACAACTGCTGAGAGATGAGTACGGTTGCGAGTACTACGACGAGGGAGCTCAGCGTGGCGTATGGCGCCACGACCGCTAAGAAGTTGTTGGCGAAATGCAGCCCCGCAGCGACCAAGTAGTATGGGAGGGGTTTCTTGACGGCTATGCCGTACGCGCTTATCGTAGTACTCGCCGGATGAAACAGCAGCCCGACCAGCCGTTCAAGAGGGTTTGCGCCCAAACCGAAGACGTACAGGAAGAACTCAACGATGCCGAAGCCCAGCCCGACGCAGACGGCGAGGCGCATTATTGAACGCTGGGTCTCTCCATGACGGTAGAACAGGGGATAAACCTTCGAGAACTCCTCTATGACTGGCGCAAGAAAAGCCACAGAGACCAAAGCAGCATAGAACGCTGAGAGTCCAGTGATTAGGAGGCTGGCGAGTTGGTCGACGAAGAGGGTGAGGGGAACGCTCATGATGGCTCCTGAGAGCAGGAAGAAGAGCAGTTCGTTCACGTCGGGCCTGTGGAGCCTTAAGGTTGCTCGGTCGCTGGTCATTTTCCTTGGACCTCACATGAAGTTGTAGAAAAGCGAATCTGAAGAAGTCTTGATTGATTCTCTGCTTAAGCGTTATTTAACCGTTTGCATCCCTAAGAATCACGGTTCATCGTCACGCGGCTTCTCCCTGAAAAGGACAAGAACAGCGACGACCGCTACCGCAATCGCCGCCACAACCGATAGGAAGGGCAACACACTTAATGGTTCCACAGCCGAGGCGGCAGGCACAGCGGACGGCGAAGGCGCAGTCGAAGGTACCGGTGTCGGCGTGACCGTTGGCATGGGCACAGGCGCCTGAGTTACCGTTGGGCTGGGCACAGGGAGAGGCGGAGGAGTCGGGGTTCCGCCAGGGACCGACATCGTGGGCGGGGGCGCTGATTGGCTTTCAAAGGTTGGAGACGCGGGGAAAAGAACGTGTGGCGGAGCAGCCGTCGGTGAAACCGTATAATAGGACGAGGACGAGGGCGTTGCGGTCACCTCTGGCGAAGGCGCCTTTTCCGTTGCAGTCTGACTGGCGGGCGGGAAGTACGATGTGGCTCCAACCAGCAAGATGGCTAACGTAAGCGCAAGAAGGAGCGCCAGCACTATTTTTCTCTTCTGAAAGGTCACTGTCTCAGCTCTCTGAATGCCTAAAAAGTAAGCCACGTCGATTATTTAATGCTATATTTTTCCCTAAGTGTCCTAAACTCTCGAACAGCCCCTACAATGCCGATTAGGGTAGGTCTTAAATTGCCGACATCATCTATTGGCAGATTGGGATGGGACATTGTCCGCCGACGAGTCGAAAGAAGTCCTCAGAGGCACGACGCGGGAGGTCTACCGCTTCCTCCTGAAGAGCAACAAGCCCGTCGGCATCCGGGAGCTCCAGAGAGCTCTCAAACTGAGCAGCCCATCTGTAGCCACGTACCATCTGAACAAGCTGGAGGACGCGGGCTTGCTCAAGCACGAGCTGGGCAATTATACCGTGGCGAAGACTCTGCTGGAGAACAGCATAAAAATCAACCGCTTCCTTATCCCACGGTACTTTTTCTACGCCGTCTTCGCCGTCTCCGTCCTCCTCATCGAGCTGACTCTGATGCGACCCGCGGTCCTGACCCGAGAGTACGTGTTCACCGTGGTCGCCATAACCATCTTTGCGCTGGCGTTCTGCTACGAAACCGCCAAAGCTTGGCTCAGAGGCAGCCTATAGCACTTCCTCGCAGCGTTCCTCCATATTTGGAGCCTAATAGAAACTCATTGCAGAAACCTATAGAGGATATACGGTGTAACTGTTTCTCGGATACGTGAAACCTCTGGTTAGAGGGGTTGCAGTCTAACCGTCCATGATTTAGAGGGATTATGCTATTTTCACGGTTTAGAGATACTTTAAGCGTCTCAATCGCTTTTTGGTTTAGGTTTGACATTTTAGCAATCTCCAAACAAGTCGTCTTCTATCAGGTCTTCGTCCTCAAAAGTAACGCCTAAATCGTCTTCGTCTCGGTCTATTGGTGTCTCTTCACTTTCAGAATCAGAGCTTAAGTTTCTGCTTGTGGTTGCTCTCTGTTGTTGTGGTAGATTAGCACTTGGATTAAGAAACGTGTTTATGCCAAAAGCTATTTTCTGAAGGATATTCTTTTTCTTTTCTGGTTGTTGCTGTTGTGGTTGCGGTTTTGGACTGAAAAGCTGAACTAATTTCCCTCTGAACTTGTACTCTGGGATTTGAAAGATTGGATTGTCTTTTCCGTTGACGTATAGAAAAGTTCTCTTAGGCAATATCTGAACCACGTCTCTAAGCTCAGGTGTGATTTGTGCCTTAACACGATTCAGAGAATTAAAGCCAATCTGCAAACCCGAAATTAGCCTTAAGCGTTCTGTGACCTTGACGCTTGTCTCTGCTAATCTCTGAGTTATCGCTAAGAAATGTAGGTTACAGTCCGTTCTTGCCATGCTTAAGATACTGAGAGCTTCTAAGCTTGAGTCGTCATTCAGGTTATATGTTCCATAGCTGTTTTGGCACTCTTCCAAAACTGCTAAAGTGTGCATGTCAAGTTCTGGGTTTTGCTCAAGTTTCTGTTTTTCACGTTCAAACACCATTTTTAGGCATTCAGTTATGAAGGTTTTGCACTTGCGACTATTGAGGTAATGAATTTCAAAACAGAGGTTTAACGAGTCGTCTTTTAGCAGTTGCTCTAACCACAGAGAACGCTTAAACAGATATTTCTTGTCGGTGTTCAGGAAAAACGTGTCTCTTCCGTGGTCTATTCGTTCCATTTCTGCTTTATCGTAGTCAACAACTGGACTAAAGTCGCTTGTGCCAACCTTGATTAGCTTTAGATTCTCACATGCTCCGAATTTGCGGTTATAGATTGTGCTTGGACTGAAAATTAGGACTCGTGTCTTATTCTCAGGTTTTAATGCTTCACGAATCAGCGTAAACCCTAAGTATGATTTGCCACTTCCAGATTCAGCACTCACCACGTAGCCTAAGCAACCCTTCATATCGTCTATTAGGTTTTTAGCTGTGAAACCCTTTTGGACAGATACATTCTTAGTTTCTGGTTGTGCCATAGTTTCTAACACCTGAACGTCTTGCCCGCTATTTTTCCATGTAGTTTTTTACTTTATTTAGAATATGGCGTGCTCTCTTATAACTGTTATCTTAAAATAAGATAGATGGTTCACTCGCCTTTGTCTCTAAGGTTAACAATCTTCTTCATACTTCCATTATAATCAATCCAAGATGCTAATGCCCATAAGAATGCAATGCCAGTAAAGAAATAGGAAACGCCAAATATGGCTTCACTTGAGAGTTGTGGAAGTATCATTGACAATGTAACTACTCCTGACAATATAGTGTATCTATAGGCTTTTTCAGCATGTTCCCTCGCATCTGTGTACAATTCTATTGGTTCTTTCGCTTGAGTTACGAGATTTTCAACGATAGAGTAGGCTGAGCCAAATTTGTCATTAACGTCAAAAGTTGGGTATGTTCTACCACTTTCTTGTGAAGACTTAATGTTTGATACTAAAGCACTTAAACCGTCCTTAAACTTCCCTTTTCTTAATTCAGCAATTTTGTCAATTATCGCCTTGAAATCACTATAGAGCTTTAGATACGTTCTGTGAAAATTGAACCCGATTACAAATTGAATACCTGCGAAAGTAAAAATAGCTCCAATTGCGGCGTAGTCCATTCATTCTTCCCTGAAAAGGAATTAGTGGATTTTGTACTTTAATTTTGTCATGGTTTACGCTGTTTTAAAGCTCTATCGGTCTAAATTTATCTTCTTTTCCAGTCTTTCAAACTTACATTTAGCCATGCTTTTGTGCTGTGGATGCTTCAAGTTATCAATAGTTAACTCTATATTAGAAGGGGTATCGTGTTGTTCTGTTATCTTATTAGTATTAGATGTATTAGTGTAATTAGTTAATAACTTATAATTAGATAAAAATAAAGGCGATTTTGGCTTTATTTTGCTGATTATGCTTTTTAGCTTGTTGGCTAAAGCGTATTTGAATTTAGATTTATAGAATTGGCTTGTTATTCGCTCTCCAACCTCTAAAATAGTCCATCCTGATTGCTTTAGCAGTTTAATTGAGGGTTGACTGAGCAAGACTAAGAAGGTGATAACTAATATTTTGATAACGCTGTTATCTTTAGTTCTGGGCAATATGTGGCGCTTAACGTAATCTATGCCATAGGGTTTAGGTTGCTCTTTTAGATTCTTAACTTCGATTTGTGCCAAGTCCACGAGTCCTAAATCATCATCTAATTTCTGAACGATTAAATCCATGCCTGAGCCTGAAGCGTACTCTTTTCTGTTGCTAAAGTTGTTATGCTTGATTGTGAATCCGTCTCTCTTCTTAAAATTGACTCTGAGCGAATCTAAAATGCCTTCTTCTCCGCAAATTCCCCAATATTGGTTATCTCTCGTATAGTAGTCTTCACCGAGAACGTAAGCGTCATTTTCTAATCCGCTCATTCATATTTCTCCGTCTATGGTAGAATTTAGCAAAAGCTCCCGAAGGCAATAGCCAAACTCTCTTATAAACATTTCTATCGCATACAAGTATTTAAATTTAACGGATTCGTGTAAAATTTTACATCGCTATGTAAAAAAATTACATAAGGTATTGCACATAAGAGCCTTTTCTCGGAGATAATCAAGCCTTAGAATTTTCTGGGCACATAAGCCAAATTTCTTTAGCTCTTCAGATGGGTTCTCATAAGCATTTACTACGAGCATCACAAGCCCTTTCTGAACTGTTCGGGTAGGCTTTTCAATAAAGATTCTGTTGGCGTTTAGTATGGGTTCTATTTCCAGAGAGAAAATCATGGGAAGGGTTGAAAAATCTTCATTTTCCAGATACGGGGGGAGTCCTTGCGACTTCGAAAGTGTGGATGGAGTTCAGGTGTAAATGGAGCACGCTTGTTTTTCAACTGTGCAAGCAAGATGGTGTTAATACGTGAATTTCCCATTATATTGTACAATTCAATTAGTTTTTCAATATAGACCCACTTGTGCTCCGATTCCACCTGAACCCTGTCCACGTTTTCGAAATTACCATGATTTTTCCATACGGATAAGTTGGATGGAGTTCAGGTGTAAGCGAAGCACAATAATAAATATATTGTTGAATAGCCTACAATATTCAATAGTATATAAAGCCTGAACATAGCCTTAATATGAGAAAGAGCCTTATTTCAGGAGTTTTTTCATTTTTAGATATTGAATCTATCAATATAACTTCGGTGTGAATCGCAAAATTGATAACAAAATATATAAACAAGAACACTCTAAGAGTATTGGGAAGGGCGGGTAGCTCAACAGATAGAGCATTTCCCTACTAAGGATTTAGACGTGGGTGCAAATCCCACCCCGCCCGTCCACCTAATCTTATGTACCGTACAATCGCTAATAAATTTTATGGATTGCTCTCTGGTTCTGGGGCTGTCTTTATTAGTCTCTATGCATATCTTAAATTAAGATAAGCATGTTTACGATAAAAACGGTCAAGGGCAAAAAGTACCTCTATTTTCAAAAGGTCATAGAGGGTAAACAAAAAGAGAGCTATGTCGGGAACATGTCCAGTCCAGAGACTAAGCTTAAGGCTTTAGAGATTCTTGACCGAGAGCAACAGTTAGAGCGAAAAGAGCTTTTGGCTAAGTTTGATTTTTAGAATTGACGGAGAGAGCACGACACGCAATAAGCGTATCTGAGCGGATAACACGTTTTACGTGCCATGCCCATAATACTATAATGGGCATTCTACCCTATAAATATTATGGCAAAATAGGGTTATTATTGTAATTTTTACGAGAAATTTACTTTTTATGTATAATCCTTACAAAATATTTAAATAGGTGTTTCTACGCATTTATACATATATCTTAAATTAAGATAATGGGTGAAAGGAATGAAGAAAAAAGAGTTTAAGAGAATCAACGTCACAGAAAAGACAGAGAATCAGATACGTTATACTGCACGTCTTCTAAACAAAACTATTAGTGGATTTCTTTCCGAACTTTTTGAACAGATATTCCAAGAAGCTGGAAATTTCAAGCTCGATGGTGGAGCAAACCTCACATACATACACGGAAATGACGATTTAAGCTTGCAGTTCTCAGGTGCTAAGATGATTATAACTGGACGCTTCCAAGCTCCAATAATTATGACCGATTCAGAGGTTGACAAGAAGATTTTAGCTGAAACTCAAAAGGCTTTTGAAAGTGCGGAAAAAGCAAACAAAGAGACTTTTTCGGAGAGTGGTTAGAATGACTGAAATACAGAAATTTGAATCAGAGTTTACGTTCAACGCTCCAATCGCAATAGAAGAGAGTAAGACTGGAAAAACCATTATCTCAGGTACTCTGCTAAGTGAAGGATTAAGTAAAAATGGCAATCTCTATACGGTTGAATGTCTCGAAAGCTTAGGCAATCTAAGCAACATTCCAATCTTCTTAGGCACAGATTCAAACAATAGGCATACTAAAGCTCTGCAAGTTGGCAAGATTCTAAAAACCACTTTTGACAAGATAAAGCGAAAAGTCACGTTCATAGCTGAAATTTTCAACCAAAAGGTAGCTGAAACAGTCGCTAAAGGTTGGGGAATTTCTATTGGTGGAACTGCAAACGGAGCGTTTGTTTTAGATAAGCTCGGTAGGATGTTAACGCATGTCAAAAACTTGGTTCTAAATCATGTTCAATTGCTTATGCCTAATACGGCTCGTGGCATGGATTCAGCTAAAGTTGAATCTGTCGAAGTCCAAGAAACCATGATGTTTTCTAAAAATCCACCAAAATTATCACGGTCACAAATTGTGGCAATATTAGCAAGTATGGGAGAGGATTGGTTTTGAGTGAAGAGGGAAATGAAATAAAGGTAACAGTGAAAAAAGAAGAAAATTCAGAGATTGAGAGACTACAGCAAGAATTAGAGCATACCCAGATTGAACTGGAACAGAGAAACGAAGTTATAAAGGCTATTGCAATCAAGAAAATTAATGAGAAAATAGAACAGTTAGGCATACCTGAGTCTGAAGCTGATTATTTTAGACAAAATCCTGAAGCATTGAAAGGCTATGAAATCGGTCAAAAAGGCAAACAAGACGATGATAAAAATTCTGGTCGTGGCACGTTGCCAACAAGTCTAAATAATGTTGGTGAAGATGGTCGTCCTCATAATTCTGGAAATGGAAAAAGAGAGTTTGATAGTGCCGAAGAGATGCTTGAATATTGTAGGCTTCACGATAAAGAGAGCTACGAGAAAATCAAGGCTAAAACTGCTCAAGGATTGTTGATTAGCTCTTTTGAGTGGAAAGATACGTTCACAAAGGACGAAAAAGGCAATGATAGGTCATTAATTGGCAGAACTTTAGACCGAATAAATGAAGACGCACGTAGAAAAGCGGGTTTTAAAGGTGTTGAATAATTATGGAAAAATTTGAAAACAAGCCAATAGAATATGCACGTTATAAGCAGAGTCACAGTGACAAGATAGTTTTCCAAGATGGAAAATGGCAAGTTTTGAGGACATTTCACGTAAGAGGTTACGATTCTTTAATGCATAAATGGAGCTTACCGTGGAAGATTGGAACTAAGCTTTTGCCACTTTCAGAGGTTGGGTTGTCCAAGTCTCTAAATCAAACGGTTTACGTGAGGAGAACAAACGTGAACCCGAACACAAACCAAACTATAGAGTTATGGTTTAAAATCACGAGAAAAGTCGAAGTTATCGACAAGGAAAACAACATCTATCTCACGGAGTCAAACAATCGAATTTTCCAAACAGATTTTACGACTACTGTAGCAGTGCCTATGAATTCAGTTCCACAAGGATTGAAAATAACTAAACTATCTGAGCAACCGTTAACACAGCAAGAATTTTTTAAACTCCAAGAAGACCTGAACAATCCGAAAATCTACATCAAACCCGTATGTACAGAGCAAACATCAACGGGCGAGTTAAGATTGCTTACTTAAGCTTACAAGTGCAAGGGTTTTGTGAGGGTTTGGTGAATGGTTATGACGCTGTTTGTTTCGGACATTCAAACACCTGAGCCATGCACACCAAATTCTAAGCCAATTTGCCCAGAATGCGGATTAAACGTTTACGTTAAGAAGAATGGAATAGCCAATGGCAAACAACGATATTATTGCGACTCATGCCACAGAGATTTTTGCTTAAACCCTAAAAAGACTGGTAGAAGAGCATGGATTGACAGGTCAAGTTATCCTCTGTGTCCAAAATGCAGTTTAAACGCTAAAGTTTACAAGGTTGGATGTAATCCACAAGGCAAGCAACGATACAAGTGTTATAGCTGTAATTTGGGTTTCAGCTTTCCATACATTGAGAAAATCAAAACTGTAAGAGTTCCTAAGCCTAAAATGCCTAAACCCAAGAAAATTAAAGTTCAAAAACCTAAGAAAATCAAGATTGTTAACCTAAAATTCTTGTTTAAGACAGAAAAACCCAAGATTCTAAAGCAGAAACCCAAGTTAATCAGGAAAAAATCAGCTTTTCCACCATGCCCGAAATGCGGTAGCAGGGAACACATATACAAGCATGGTTTCAATAGAAGTGGAAAACAGAATTGGCAATGTAACACTTGCCACAGATTTTTTGTTTTAAACCCGACACCACGTAACGCTCCGAGAGTGAGAAAAAAACTCACGTTGGAACATCAAAAACAGATTATTCTTGCTAATCGTAAGCCACAGAGTTTTGACAGTCTAATAGACGTTCCATGTTCTTCTTGCGACAATATTCAGGGAGCTTGTTCACCTGAAACGTGCTCTCTGTTGACTAATTGGCTTAAAGGTGGTGAATAAATGTCGTTTTTTAATAACTTAACCCACATAATAAGCGAAAAATACTTCGCTAAGATTCCTATGAATTCAACGTTAGCGGATAGTCAAGAACGATGGTTTAATCACTTAGCCAAATTGAAAAATGAAGTGCTATTAGACAGTGAGTTTTGGCTAAACTACTGGACAGATAACCCATGCATGACTAAACCAACACCTGAAGATGCATTGAAACTTAAGCATACACCTGAAGAACTGGAACGGTTCAAGTACACATATGAATCTGCATGCACCGATTTGCACATTGCCCTATGCACAAGCCTTGAGGCATTAATAGAAGCGGATAGGGAAAATTTAGAATCCACAGAGAACCTTCACCAATGGCACTTAATGTTAAAACGAGAAATGATAAGCAGAGGGTACGAAGGCATGACAGAGCAAGATTCATTCTACATAGACGTTGAAAAGAAACGCAAGGGCTTACTAATTTCAATGGATAAAGCACGTTTAGAAGGCATATGCCCATTCTGTAACTCTAAAGCAAACGTTATCAGCTATGGCGAAAAGTGGCACTGTAAGGCATGCAAGAAATATTGGAGAAAAGCCTAAGCTACCAACCACTCATTAAATAGGCTACCTACCACAGCATAATGGCATCCTACGTTTTTGCTCTATTAGGAAGGTGGGGGAGTGTTTTTTGTGGTTAGAACGTTCTTAACTGTATTACCCATATAGAGGGAATACGGTGCAACTGCTTAATGTCCATTGAACCCTCTAATATCAGCTAACAGCAACCAACTACATATTGACATGTAAGGCTACCATGCCCTATGTGTCGGTTTGTCTATCAGTGTTTTTGTTAAATTATGTAGTCTAATTGGGTTATTGGTTGGTGTTCTGGTTGGTAGAATAGCCTTATTGGTTGGTGTGAAACAAACGAAAAATAGATTAAAAGAATATGAAAAAGAGGGGTTTAGGATTGCTCTGTGTCTTCTACTTGTTTTCTCTGCTCTTCCTTTAAAGTGTGCTTGTTCTCTTCGTAGTCGAATATTTCCTTAATTAATTCATAGTTCTCTTTTTGGTCTAAGCCTTTTTTCTTAGCGAATTTCGTTAAAGTCTTCTCTATGAAGGATGCCATATTGTTAATGAATGTCTTTTCAAACTCTTCATTCTTTTTCTGTTGGTCTTTAAGTGCCTTCATTAATGCGTCTCTGTCTTCGTCCATTTTAGCGTTAAGTTGTTTCATGTCCTCATCGTGTTTTTTCTGGAATTCTTCCAGTTTACGTGCTTGACTACCATAGCCATTGATTGTTAAGAATTTGAATGCTTCAGCATACATCGTTTTAATGGTTTCAACAGTGCACTTATAGCTTTTACCCGCACCGTCAGGTGTCCATCCAACCATGTTCTTATAGACTTTATCTGTGATTTTAGCTTGATTTAACCCGTTCATGTAGCTGTCTCGGAGATTCTTAGTTAGGAATTCTTCGACTCTTTCGGGGAAAGCACGTCTAACAATCTCTTTCATTGCATCGTTTATTCCCCTCTGGTCTAACGGTTTACCTCTGAAACTCACGAATAAGCTACCAAATTTAGGAAAGCCTCTGCTCTGTAGCATGATGCGTATGTCTTCTAAGGCTTCTCTGCTTATGCATGTTTGGAATATGACTTTAGTTTTGCATCGTAAGCGTTCATGGTATAGGTCGTCATTAAGGGGAATAGCCCAATTGCCCTCTTTATCGTAGAATGGAAAGTCTCCGATTAACATATCAGCTAAATCCACTTCGTTAAAGCCACTCTGATAAAGAACTAAGAGAATGGCTCTGTCTCGTGCTTCTTTAGCCATGCGGTAGAACAGTCTAACGTCTTCATTGGTAGGTATCCATTCAGTTTGTAACACTATGTCTTTTCTGTTCTGTGGCACTATCCTATTCTCAATCTTGTTTAGGATTAACTCTCCGTGGTTATGAGCGAAAAAGGATTGAACTGTTCTTATGTAGCCATGAATAGTGTTTTTCCTTAAGCCTTCGTTCTCCCATTTATGCTTATATTGAACCCAAATGTCTTCCCAACAGTGTCTTTTATTCGGGTCACTTGTGGCTAACTGCTCAAATCTCTGATTCAATATGTCGGTTGGAGAAAACTTAACGTCTCTGTCTTTGTTAACGAATTCCAGAAACTTTGGAAATTCCCTTTTGTAATTCTTTCCAGTGCGTTCTCCAACACCATTTATCCACTTCTTGACTGCATCGTCTTCTAACCATTTCTTCTGAGCCATGTATTCTGTGAACTGTTCTTGATTCAATGTTTATCACCTCTGTTCTGTTCATTCTCCCTCTTAAATTTGCAGTTAGACCGCAACAGCTTACCAAAAACCAGAGGTTGATAGAGGGAGAAACAATCTAACCGTAGCACGTCTATAGAGGGGGTCTATCGCCACAAACGCGAACCCGGAAGTTGACATAGTTGGATTAGGGATTTTAGTCGCGTATGTGTCAACAATCCTTTTACCCTCAGCCCGCCCAGAGTTTCCAGGACAGTGCACACTCTTTGACAGCGCCGAGACTCAGCAACACCGTCAAACGCACATGCGACACCCTCAGACAGGGCGCCTCACAGCAAATCACCGACTACGAGCAACGCTTCGGCGCCATGAAGAACCTGTACGACGACCTCCTCAAAAACTTCATACGCCCGGGCTACAACCCAAAAGAAGCATGGGAAACCGCCCAAGCATTTTTCGACGCAGAAGCAGTGCGCTTCGCCGCGGTGGACGGCACGATGTACTCCCGCCCGCTCTTTGACATGGCGATTTTTTTCGGAGGAGCTTACGCGGCAACAGGCACAGTAGCCTTCAGCCCAGACTCTGCGCCCAAGATTAGTTACGACCAGAAGACTTTGGGGCAGGGCGTCGGCTTAAGCAGCGTCGTCCCCATCTACGTCAACGAGATTCCCGACGTTGACCACTCGTTTGCCTCACCGGAGCAGCCCGACCAGCCCAGCCCTGGAAAGCCCGCGACGGATGAGGAAATCGCGAACAATTCCATGATAGCGAATTCCATCATGACGTTCAGCGAATATTACCTCGCCCTGAAACTCGCCACAGACGCCGCAGAGAACCCTCGCGTCATCCTGATGGACCGCAGCCTCAGCACCGAACGTGCAGGCCTCATGTACGAGACTCGTAAAACCGAGTTCTGGCACGTCAAATGCGCTATACTCGGCTGCGAAGTTGATGACGAAGCCGTGGACCAGAACGACCTGATTATCGCAAGGCAACACATCGCAAACACCGAGTTGGGCCTGCCGCCTGCACGCGCCGACTACCTGCGTACCGCAATAATCGTCCTCCTCGAAGACAACAAAGTGCGGTCGGAAAGCGAGTTGATTTCGGCTCTTGCCATGATGGACGAGAAGAGAACCCGACGCCTCATAGACGCGCTGAAGCGACTGGAAAACAAGCAGATTCTTACCTCCACGGATGGCAAGTGGTCGCTGAACCCAAAGTATGCCCAGAGCTGGCAGCGCATCCGAAAACTCACTTTGGAGCTGGGCGAGAAGCTCTTCTTCGCCAAACCCACGGGCACGGAGACAGGCAGCAACATGAAAATCACGAAAGCCGGCAAAGAACAGTGGCTGACCACGCTGGATATAAGCTTCCTGACGCTTTTCGCGATGCAGATGCTCATGGAGGAGTGCTGGCGGAAGCGCATCCTGCTCGTCGGCATCACGAAGGACACGGCGGCGCGCGACTTCAAACGCCAACTCATCCCCCTGATGCACGTAGAAGGCATGCTGAAGAGAGAAGTGAAGCTGGAGGCGCTGGCGGAATTGCCGAACACGGACCGCATGATCCTGCAGTCGGCGAGCATGCTGAACGCCGACCGAGTTGTGCCGCCCTGGAGTCTCATCGAGTACGACAGCGCCTTCCGAACGATGCAGCCCGACGCTGAACGCGGCAGAGGCTTCGTGCGCGGTGCAATACGGAACAAAATCAGCCTGGAGCGGGCTTTCCTGAAGACCTACGTGCAGTTGGGCGTGGCGAAGAGCGACCCCATGCTGCGGAGCAGCGTGCTACTCATCGACAGGCTGGCTTACCCAGAGTTCGACTTCAGCCCACACAGCACAGCACATCTGCAGAACGCGTTAGGCGACGGAACTCTGGAGCCTGTATACGCCCTGCTGTTTCGCAGCCACGCCGTGCCCAATCGGGTGCAGAATATGGTCATGGCTATGCTCGTTGCCATGGCGCCCGCGAACCTGCCCGAGGCGTTTGGGCATAACAAGCCGCTGTTTGTGGCGGACAAGATTGCGAAGTGGAACTACGGTCAGTTCAAGTGCGTCGTCGATTCGACGGCGAGTTGGCTCCTGAATAGTCATAAATTGCGAAAGTTCATATTCTACATGAGCACGTTCCGAGAGAGGCGAAGCCAAATTGAACAAACCAGAAGAGAACACAGTTAACGCCGCCTGCTTCACAGACTTCGACGGCAAATTCCACGCCCGCCTAGCTGCCGTCATCCCCAGACTGTTCGGCGGCGGAGAGGAATCGAAAGTTTCGGGCACGAGCGCACGCTACCAGTGCCGCGTCAAAATCGAGTACCAACGCGACCTCATGGGGCTGCTGGAGGAGGGCATGCTGCTGGCGGTGAAGAACTTCAAGCAGTCGAGCGTGGAGGCGGAGCGGTTCACGCTCATGGAGATCAGCCGCGTCTGGCCCGAACACTTCGGCTTGCGCGGGCTTTCTGACCATGGTTACTATCCGATGCAGTTCGAGATCATCGAGCAGTCGGAGGAGGACTGGCAAACCGATGACAAGAGCACGATGATGATTCAGATTGATGCCATACCCATCAACTACGACCTACTCATTGACGGCGACTGCAATTTCACGTTCACTAAGGGTTTTAGTTATCCAGTCGTCGGCAGCCCCGTGTACCTGCTGAACAGCGATATGATTAACCGAATGTACAACAAGAAAATCACCGACGCCCTGCGCATCGACACCGCGAAAACGTCGGAGGACGCCCACGCCGACCCGAGGCTTGGGTTAATCAAGATGTTCGAGGCTGACCGGACGAAGATTCCGATTTACGTCGACTTCGAGAAGCTGGTGCGGTACCACTTCGGCGTCTTCGCGTTCACGGGCGGCGGCAAATCCAACCTGATGAGCAACGTGCTCAGGCGGATGCTGCTTCATTGTGACAACACGAAGATTGTCATTTTCGACATAAGCTGCGAATACGCCTTCCTGCTGCTGGACGTGCTGGCAGACCCGAACGTGAACGCCAAAGTCATCTTGGAGCACCGAATTGACTCGCCCGAGCAGTTCTACAACAGCGGCGTCAAACCCAGAGAATACGAATCGGACGAGCGGACGAAGACTGGGCTTCAAGAGGTCATGGCGCAGGGGAAACTGGCGTACTACACGAAGCCCAAGCAGAAAATCCCCACATACAGCCAGATGATGGAGGAACTGGATGACCAGCGCAAAGACTCAGTGGGCAGACCCCACTACATCAACGCCATCGACGCTATCCACGACACCGTCCGCCAGTGGGTCGAAGCGAAGGGCGTGAGCGAGAACCAAGAGGTCACTGAGGACTTCGTCAGTCACATCGACGAGGCAGCGAGAGCCGCGGTGGAGAAATTCTGCGTCAACGAGAAAGCGGGACTGTACGCTTGGGCGACGACTCGGAGCACGATTTTGGACCTGTTCAAGAAGCGCAGGGAAAAAGACCTGAAAGACCGCGCTGGCTTGACAGTGGAAGGCATCCGCGAACTGCTGGAAGACAAAACCACCAACTTGGTCGTCGTTTCAATCAGCGACCCCTTCACGATTAAGGAGCTTGCCATTGCGTTGACGCAGGACCTGCTCATCAGGCGCAAGCGGCAGTTCACCGTCAAGCCGTATGTCCTCGTGGTGTTTGACGAGGCGCAGGAGTTCATCAGCAGCAAGGAAGGCGGC
>JBHGBG010000025.1:0-34173 GCA_041946875.1 Bathyarchaeia archaeon | reverse complement strand
CGGCGAAGGCGACGCCTACGCCCGTGCCGTTCACGGAGCAGAAAATCCTCGGCATCCCAATCACTTACTTGTACATAACGGTAATTTTCGGGCTCGTCGCCGTAATTGCCATAGCGTGGCATATCTACCAGCAGCGAATCAAAAACTAGATGCCACCGCGTGACGCATGCAACAGATTTATAGGCAAACCCAGAACACATCACCAACCATGCAGCGGAGTCCATGCTGGAACGGAAACCCATGAAGAAACTCAGCCTCGCAGTATTCAACACGCAACCCCCCCTGTTCCTCGGCGGAGTGGAACGGCGCCTGCTCGAAACCGCCAAAAGACTCCAGTCAGAGGTCCAGGTGACCGTCTACAGCGGTACCAAAGCGGGACTCCGCAGACCTACGCGACTGAACGGGCTAACGGTCGTACCGTGCTTCAGCACAGACGTCGCCTTTCCGCTTGACAACTGGGTCTTCAACCAGACGCTCGCGCGGAACGCCGACGCCATCCGGGCAGACGTCTACGAGGCGCATACCGCCAGCGGCTACGGCTTTCTCAGAGCAAAACGGAAACGCGGCGCCAAGGTGCCCTTCGTGCAGGTGGTCCACGGCGTGTTAGCGGACGAACACGCCCAAGCGATGCTGCGCGGTGGGATGACGCTGAAGTCGAGACTGGCAAACATGTTTATGCGGCAACTCGCCCAACGAGAAGGAGAAGCCGCCCGAAACGCCACACTCGTCGTCACCATCAGCAGGTACTCGCAGCGCAAAATCCTAGAGCACTACGACGTGGACCCGAAGAAAATCCGAATCGTGCCCAACGGCGTTGACCCCGAGCGGTTCAAACCCGACGGCGACTGCCAAACGCTTCGGCAACGCCTCCACCTAGGCGGCAGGCAGATGGTGCTATTCGTTGGCAGACTCATCCCCCGGAAGGGCTTGGGGTACTTGGTGGAAGCTACCAGACAAGTCGTCAAAGAACGCACAGAGACACTGTTCGTCCTCGTCGGCAACGGACCCGTCAGAAGCAGCCTTGTTTCCGAGGTGGAGAAGACAGGTCTCAAGCGTAACTTCTTCTTCGCGGGCGACGTCAGCGAACAGGAGCTTCCGAGGTTCTACCGCTGCGCCGACGTCTTCGCGCTCCCCTCAATCCAGGAGGGGCAGGGCATCGTGCTGCTGGAGGCGCAGGCATCCGGCAAGCCCTCGGTGGCGTTCAACGTGAGCGGAGTAGCAGAAGCTGTCCGCAACGAAGAGACGGCGCTGCTGGTTAAGCCAGCGGACGCGGAGGCGTTTGCCCAAGCTCTGCTGAGACTCCTAGCGGACAGGGAACTGCGGGAGAGAATGGGCGCGAAAGGCAGAGAGTTCGTCGTCGACGAATTGTCTTGGGATGCCACTGCAAGGAAGATGCTAGCAGTCTACCGCGAAGCGCTGCAATCAACCTAAGCGACCGCGCTTTGGTTACGTATGGACCAGGAAGACCGCTGGATGATTGGGTCCCGCGGGATTCGTTGAGGCATTCTACTAATGGTTCTCATTTAGGAACAAAGTGTTCTTCAAGAAGAGTTAATAAGGTTTGTTACCAGTAGCTGAACTTGGAGGTAAACCGAGGATGAGTCGATTCTTCTTTCCGCTATCGATGCCCGTTCTCGTGGTGCTTCTGCTATCAGCTACGTTCCTGGCGCAATCCATGAATCAGGCACGTGCAAATCCGATAGTTTTTAGCTGGCTTCCTGTTAGCCCCAATGCTGACCCGCCTTCAATAATCTTGAAGTCACCGGTGCAAAATCAGACATACGATACGCACGATATTACTCTCGATTTCACGGTAGTCAAGCCGCAAGCATGGTTTGTCAACGCCTCCGGGTTAGGGCAGGTTTGGAGTGGCGAAATAACGTCTGTCCAGTACATCTTGGACCAGAATCAGACTTGCGGTATTCCTGTGACAGATGACAAGATTTATCAATACTTCACTGTGCGAGGAACTTTGGACTTCTCCGAGAATCTGACGTTATCTGAAGGGCTCCATACCTTGGCGCTCAGCGCAGAAGGCAAGTACTACTATATGCCACCTGAAAGCTGGGACGCAAATGCACATGGTGGAACTCTCACACCCGCAACCAACCCGTCGCGGGGTAACTCGACCCAAATCTTTTTCATCATTGACACTGTTCCTCCCAGAATTCAGATTTCATCAATGGAGAATGACACATACTACTCGAATGACTTGCCTTTGACTCTGGCGATCAATGAACCTGTCTTGGCAATCCGTTACAGTCTGGATGGGAAAGAAAACGTAACCATCACGGGAAACGCAACTATACCCGATTTATCCTTGGGTTCGCACATCATTACCGTCTACGCTGATGACAATGCAGGGCATACTGGAGCGTCCGAAACCGTCTGCTTCACTGTAGCAGAGTTGGAGCCTCCCAGAGCGGCGCCAAGTTTGGCTCCTTCGTTCTCGCCGTGGACAACGCAATCGCCCGTGCCTCAGGCACAAGACTTGCCGATGGAACTCGTTTACATTTTGGGAGCAACTGTTGCAGCAGTCACGGGGGTCGTAGTCGTTCACCTGAAGAAAAGGCAGTCGTCAAATGGCAGTTCTCTACTGGTCAAAGCGTGAAGCCCAGTTCCAGCCCAGCAGGCTATATTCTTCTGACGGCTTTGACGAGTTTGGGCACTTTCATGCGCCACAGCAGGTGGTTCCGCGCCGTCCTCGCCATGATTTGGCTGTAGAAGTCATGCCGGCGGCTTTTCCGCAGGTAATACGAAGGCGAGAGGAAGTCATCGTAGAATTTGCCGCGGAGCGCATCAATCCGTTCGGGCGGCAGCAGCGGGTTCTTGAACACTGGGCTCTGCTCGTCGAACTGGTTCCAGTCCTCGCTGACCTCCCAGCCCATCCTGTGCAGAATCTCCAGCAGCTCCGTGCCTGGGTAGGGGATGGCTTGGCACACGTAAACAAAGTCAGGCTTGGTCTGCTTGATGAAGTCAAACGTCTGCTTCAGCTCCGCCTCAGTCTCGCCGGGGTAGCCCACGACCACGGATATGGCGACGCTTATGCCGATTTCTTTGACGAGTTTGATGGCGGCGGCGTTCTGCTCCACCGTCGTCCGCTTCTTCATGGCGTCCAGCATGCGTTGGCTGCCCGATTCGACGCCGAAGTGGATGAGCTGGCAGTTCGCCGCCTTCAGCTTCAGGAGGACTTCGCGGTTTATCTGGTCTACGCGGGTGCGGCAGTCCCAGGGCAGGTCGAAGCCGCGCTGGTGTATGAGGTCGCATATGGCTGCGGCGCGTTTCTTGTCGATGGTGAATGTGTCGTCGTAGAAGGCGATGACGTCGGCGTGGTGCGTGTCTCGGAGCCACTCCAGCTCCTCCACGGTTTTTTCTGGGCTGCGCGTGCGGAAGCGTGTGCCGCACATCTTTGATGCCATGCAGAACGTGCATTGGAAGGGGCAGCCGCGGCTGCTGATGATGGGCAGGTAGTTCTTGCCCGCCATCATGTACTTGTCGAGGGGGAAATGCTTGTACGCAGGGTGCGGCAGCTCATCCAAGTTTTCGATGAAGGCGCGGTCGCCCGTGCGCTGGACCTGCCCGTTCTTGCGGAAAGCGATGCCGTCTACGTCGCCAAGGCTTTGCAGGGTGCCTGTGGACGCGAGGTCTGCGAGCTCCAGCAACGTGCGTTCGCCTTCGCCTCGGACGACAACATCTGCCTCCGGCAGCGTCAGCAGTGTCTGCTCGGGCAGCGCTGTCACATGTGGTCCGCCCAGGACGATTAGTGCGTTGGGGAGGACTTTGCGTGCGGCGCGTGCCACCTCGGCGGCTGGGTTGTACGTGAGGGTTGACGTGGTTATGCCCACGATGTCCGCGTTGCTTCGGCTGAACTCCGCCTCCAGCTGCTCGCGTGTGGGGCGCTGAATCTGCAGGTCCAGCACGGTGACTTCGTACTGGTTGTCCTCGAGGACGGCGGCGAGGTAGCCAAGCCCCAGCGGGAGGAAAAGCGACTGCGGCGCTCCGGCTGGGTAGGGTGGGTTAACGAGGGTTACGCGGGCCTTCACGTCTGTTCCCCAACAAGGTTCGATGGTGACTTTTCACGTGGACGGAGCTATTATGTGTTATGCATAGCGGCTGGGCTTCGGAGACAACGTTTTTTAGAGCAAGCTACCCCTGTTTTCCATCATAGCCGCACACAAAGGTGACTTGGACACGTTAGCTGACCTCGTGCTCATCGACGGCAAAATCGTAACCATGAACCCCCTCCAACCCAACGCGGAGGCGGTGGCTGTCAAGGGCGACCGCATCGTCCGCGTAGGCACGACGGAAGAAGTCAGCTACATGATTGGGAAGGACACGAAAATCGTCTACTTGGACTGGCGATGCGTCGTGCCCGGCTTAATCGACACGCACATCCACGTGGGAGACTACGCGCGGTTCCTGATGTGGCTGGACCTCGCGCAGGTCAAATCCATCAAAGACATGCAGGCTCTTCTCAAGCACCGCGTGGCGGGACTGCCAGCTGGTAAGTGGGTTGTGGGCAGAGGGTGGAATGAGGAGCGCTTCGCAGAAAGACGTTTGCCCACACGTTTTGACTTGGATGCTGTGGCGCCAGAAAACCCAGTCATCTTTTACTACGAGTGCGGTCCCGTCCTCGTCGCGAACACCAAGGCATTACACTTGGCGGGCGTTGACAAGGACACGACGAATCCATCAGGCGGAAGCATCGACCGCGACGCCGAGACCGGCGAACCAACGGGCATCCTCAGGGACGCCGCCACCGACCTTGTCTGGAGCAAGATGCCTGAACCCACCGAAGACGAGCTCGTTGAAGCCTCAGCCGAAGCATGCACCAGGATCGTGGCAGCAGGCGTCACAGGCGTCCACTGGCTTGCCACATCGAAAGCTGACGCGCAAATCTTGAAGCGCCTCTGCAGGGCTGGCAGGCTGCCGCTGAGGGTCTTCATGGTTGTCCCAGCCAGCTTCATGGATGACTTGGATCCGCTGGAAGGACTGAACAAGGAAATTGCTCGTGTCGGTGGCGTCGAAGTCCAGGCAGACGGGTACTTAGCCATGGGCACAGCCGCCCTACATCAGCCCTACGACAGCGACCACAAGACAAACGGCGAACTCCTGGCATCACCCGCGGAAATCGCGGAGTCAGCCAGAAAAATCTCTGCCTCAGGCTTGCAGGTGGTCATCCACGCCATGGGCGACCAAGCAGTTGACGCCGCGTTATCCGCGCTGGAAGAAGCAAAGCTCCAAGGCAAGCATCGCTTGGACCAGGCGGCGCTACTTCACCCAGAACTCATCGCCCGCATCAAGGCGCAGGAAGCGGTTGTTTCGGTGCAGCCGCTCGTTGCGGCGTCGGAATTCTCCGTGTACTCTGCCGAGGCGCACTTGGGCAAGAAGAGAGCGCGCTGGCTTTACCCGCTGAAAACGCTTGTGGACGCGGGCGTCCGGGTCTGCGCGGGAAGCGACTGCCCCATGGAACCCCTCAGCCCACTGCTGGGCATCGAGTCACTCTTGGCGAGAGAGCATTTTCCCGAGGAACGGGTCAGCGTGTACGAGGCGCTGCGCATGTACACAGCGAACGCGGCGTACGCCACGGGCGAAGAGAACCTGAGAGGCTCGGTGGAAGAGGGCAAACTCGCCGACTTAACCGTGCTCAGCAGCGACCTCCGCCAAACTGAACCCACAAAAATCCACGGGGTCAAGGTTGAAATGACGATTGTAGGCGGAAAAGCTGTCTTCATGAGATGAAGCTATGCTCCGCCAGTTGCATGTTCTTTGTCTGCCATGAGGTAGCCGCCGAATCCCAGCATCCACAACATCGTTGGGTAAGCAATCATCCGCTCCATGCCTCCCGCTCCCAAGCCTAAGTATTCGCCGAAGTATTCGCCAGTCATCATCAGCACGAGCGCTGCCAGCGACAAGGCGCCAAGCGCAGCGGAGACATAGTTGAATGGGAACTTGACGAATCTGGCTGCAACGATGGCTGAGGCGGCGCTTGAGATAAAGGCAGTCAACGCAAAGGGAAGGTGGAGCAAGAGGAAGTTCTCGTTGAAGATGCCCACACCGACTGCGCCCAAGCCCGAAAGAGCCAGCACAGCGGTGAACAGGCGAGAGCCGAACGCTCGATGAACGTAGAACATCGAGGCCAAGACAAGAAGCCCCAGCAGCAGAATCGTCGTGTTAAACAGGAGCGCCGCGGGTCCGACGCCCAAGTCGCTGATGTAGTTCTGCGACACGCTGTAGCCGGGGTACTGCGTCTCGGCAACCATGATTCCGAGAACACTCAGCAAGCCGCCGAGGAACAGGAGCAAACCCGCCATTTTCTTGCTCGAAGAGGGCATAGATTGTGGTAGGTGGGTCAGCGTTTATAAGACTTGCCAACGCCAAAGCAGTTCACGACAGAGCAGTCCAGTCTCCAGCCAGAAGTTCACTGTGGCTTAGCTCAGCGTAGTACTCGTTGAGAGACTGCGGGATAACCACGTTAAGCGTGTGCGACACCGTGCCATCCTCCAAGTTCACAAGCTGGTAAGAAACAGCCGAGTCCTCAGCCAAACCTAAATGAACAGCACTGAGAAACCCAGCAGCAACAAGCAAAGCCATCAAAGGCGCTGCAAGCTTGACTTTCAACCCGTCTCACTCGCACAGAATACCGTGGAGAGCCTTATTGAGTTTATGAACGCCAATCACTGCGCTCATGGCTCCTGAGCTACGACTCTGCCGCCCGCCTTCTCAATCAGCGCCGCCAACTGCGCGGCTGCTTGCTTCAGCCTCTCCTCAGGCTTCTCCGATGGGTCCCCCGACATGGAAAGATGGAGTTCCATGTACGGTCTGTTTTCCCTGCCTTTCGGATGCGATTTGATGTGCACTCCGGGATTGTCTCGCATAACCTCATCGATGAGGGGTGCCAAAACCGACTCCATGACGCTGTCCGCGAAGATGCTCCGCTCAAAGAACCCTACGCCGCCCGAAGCTCGCCGCAGCAGAGGCGCAACGGACGCATCGAATATGGCTTCCATCTCCTCGGGCACACCAGGCAACGCCACCAGAACCGTACCTTCCACTTCCGTCAGAACTCCAGGCGCGGTTCCCACCGGATTCGGCAACGGCGCAGTGCCCTCGGGAAGTGTTGCCATCTTGACTCTGGGTGCCGTCATCTCACCCACGCCCACATTGCGGGCCCTGGCGTATTCAGCGTACTTCGCCCTAACCATCTCCAGCCCTGCCCCGTTGACCTCAAGGCTGCGTCCGAGCGCTTTCGCGATTCCCTTCAGCGTCTTGTCGTCGAAAGTCGGACCCAGCCCTCCAGTCGTGACTATGAACCGAGGCTTCCGCCTGAGCGCTTCTCTGACGACACGGGCGATTTCCTCCACATCGTCCGGAGCCACGGTGATTCGGCTGACGCTTGCGCCCAGTGAGGTGGCGCGTCTGCCCAGCCAACTGGCGTTTGTGTTGACGACTTTGCCGATGAGCAGCTCGTTGCCGACACAGATGATTTCCAGAGTCACCGTCATGTTTCTGCCCTCTTTTGTTTAGGTGGGTATAGAAAACGGCTTTTCTAATTAACATTCTCAAAGTTCAGCGGGCAGAGCAACGGCTAAGAAGACTTGTAAACCGCCTCTCAGGCGGAGGCTACTTTTTGCTGCTTAGGTACCACTTCAGGTACTCTTTTCTGCGGTTCTCCCGCACCTCTTCCTCAGATTCCTCTGGAGGTCGGTTTTTCTCTCTGAGCTCCATGAGTTCCTGCTGGGTGACGGATAAGCCGCAGCTTTTGCAGTTTAGGCGTTTGGTGGCGATGGAGTACATCATTTCTCCACCGCACTCTGGGCAGTATGGCATGCTGTTTCACTCTGCGATTTGACAATAGCGCGTTTACGGAGATATTAGTCTTCGCGTGTTCTTTTTGCTTTTTCCTTCCTAATCAGCTCGAAAACCTAAGAGACAAGACAATAGTGTATTCAATAGGGCTTTTTCCAGAAACAGGCTGCCTTATATACTTCTTATAAATAGAGAGAAAACCGTTTGCACAAAAGAGGCAAACGCGAATTCATGCAACCTCATGATATAGAAATCAGCAAAGCCAAAGCAACAATCTTGCCTTTCTTTATTGACAGTTATGGACGACCCAAGAAGACTCCTTACTACATAACACAATTGCAGACTCTGGTGGAAGGCACCCACTTTCCATGGATTGTCTATCAAGCTATTAACCAACTCGTTGAGCAAGGCGTACTTTTGAAATTTCAAACCGAAACTAAGTATCATGAAAGAGTTGTTTTCGTCTTCAATTCAAAGATAGAAACTTCGGCGAGCAAATCAAAGCTCGAATCTCACATGAATTCGATTTGCCGATTATAGATAGCTACTCAACTCCAACGATAGGAAAAGCTTTAGGAAGTCATCTGGAAGGCTTGGTCAAGGCAGAACTGAGAGCGCAAGGGTTTCGCATAGTCGGAACCCACACTGCCCGATACAAGGATAAAGAATGGTCGGAAACTAGTCATAACTTAGACTTTATCGCTGAGCACTTGTCAGGAAGGATGACCATTGGAGTAGAAGTGAAGAATACTCTGCCAATTATTAGCAGAAATGAGCTAGACACTAAGCTCCATCTGTGCAAATACTTGGGAGTCACTCCTCTGTTTGCGGTAAGATGGATGAAGCCCTATATTGAACTCGTGAGAGTTAACGGTGGGTTTTCTTGGATTTTCAAAACTCAGATTTATCCGCCGGGTTTTGAGAAACTGACCAATGCTTTGTACAGCCGACTGAAACTGCCGGTCAGTGTAAGGACGGAATTGCCCGAAAAAGCTGTCAAGATTTTCAGCAAATGGGTATTGACGAAAACGGAAAAGTGACAATAGCCCGACGATGCGAGTTGACACTATATGTGCACGTAGATTCTGTCAGCTGTATATTTCCCTGTGTCCATTTCTTGCTCAATCTCGCGTAGTAGCAGAATCCGCTTGAACGTCGGCGGATGCGTCGCGAACGCGCTGTTCAGCTGAACCCAAGTTGATTTGGCTTCCTGCTCCATGGCATGCTCCAGCTCGTGTTCATCCAGGACGCCGTCGTGGTCCAGGTCGTACTCTTCTTTGTTCTCCATTATCGTCTGGATTTCCTGCTTCGCCATCGCCGGGTCCTCGATATAGAAGCTCCGCGCCTCAGCGGTGGCTTTGGGCGCGATAGACAAGCCGTACGTTATCTTCGTCAAGGCACTCTCAAGCCCCCGCGGGTTCCCCGTCAGGTAGGCGCTGTACGAGTCAGCGTAGTGCTCGCGGAGCCTGCTCAGCCGCATAACAGCGAGGAAGCTGACGATGTAAACGACAAACGAGGCTGCCCCTATGGCCAAGAGAGCTGCTCCTGCGTTTCCCTCGTTCTTGCCTCTTCGACTCGACGCGCTGCTGAACAGGCCCGCCCGGAAGGCGACCTGCGCCACGATGTATGCTAGCATCGGAAGCGCCGCCAGCGCCGTCATGACGATGTAGTCCTTGTGCCTTATGTGTCCCAACTCGTGTGCGATTACGCCGCGGACCTCGTCTTTGTTCAGGTTTCTGAGCAGCCCGTCGTGGACGGCGAGCGTTGCGCTCTTGCTGGTTCTGCCGAACGTGAAGGCGTTGGGCGTCGGGTTGGGCACGGTGGCTACTCGGGGCATGGGCAACCCGCTCTTGTCTGCCAATTCTCGGACGGTGTTCTCCAGCCATGGGTTTTCTCCTGGCTTGAGGTACTTCAGGTGCGTCGTGGCTGAGACTATGGCTGGGCCTATGGCGTACTCGAACAGGACGAAGAGGGCGGTGCCGCCGACCGCGGCAATCAGGGTCCAGGTGAGGCTGAATTCGAAGTAGTACTGCGCGATGAATATCATTCCGAAGAGGAACAGGCCGAATATGAAGCTGGCTATGAAGATGCTTGTGCCCATCGCAAGCTTCAGGTCTCCCAGCTTCGCCATGCGATATTCCACTCTTCGCTGTTTCAGATGTCAGAAACGAATGCAGAATTAAGGTTTTCTGCTAACCCAGCCAGAACGCCCGTTACGGTTCATGAAAAGCATGCTGCAATAGACACGTTGCTGTGTTTACGATATTGTTTACAGAATGTTTATATGAGATGTTTACAGAGTTGGTTTGTATGAGCGATGTGATTGCTCTCAGAGTATCCAAGAAACTCAAAAAAGAGCTTCAGGAGTTAGACCTAGACTATGCTGAGGATATCAGGGCGTACCTCGAGAGAATCGTGAAGAGGGAGAAATTGAAGAGAAAGATGGAGGAGGTCGAAAAGTTCAGGAAAGAGCTCGGCAAGAAGACCGGGCTGACTACGCCTGCCGCAGACATTATCAGAAGGGACCGCGAGCATGCCCACTGAAGTCGTCGTAGATTCCTCAGTCATCACAGCTCTCATCACACCTGAGGAACATTCTGATTGGGCTTCTAGGAGAATGGCAGAGCACAACTACTTTCATGTTCTGGACCTGAACTACTATGAAGTTGCCAACTCTCTGAAACACAAGATATCAGCCAAGTTCAGCACCAAGGACGCCGCAAAGGCTTTCGTCCAAGCCAGGGAACTGATGAACCTCTATTCGGTTCACGGCTTCTCCGAAGTTGTCTCAGACGCGATAACTTTCGCCTTAGAGCTCAACATCACGGTTTACGATGCAGCTTTCCTCTCGCTGGCAGACACGCTAGACTTGCGGTTGCTGACGCTTGACGCGAAACTCGCAAAGAAGCTTGAATGCACAAAGTATGGCGGACTATTTGAATACCCAGACCAATACGTAACTGACAGAAAATGAAAAAAAGGAGTCTATATGGGGTAGGCTCCGCAGACCTTGCAGAACTGAATCTTCGTCTTGATGTAGCTCTTGCACTTAGGGCACTGCACAGCGCCCTCGACCTTGGGGAACACGTCCTTGGGCTTGCCGAACTTGTTCCTGAAATGCTCGTAGTAGAGCAGCTGCTCCTTGTCTTGGATTTCCACGTCGTCCGCCGCGAGGATGGCTTTCTTCTTTTCTTCGAACTCTTTGTCCGATGTCATGTCGTTGAAGTAGGTTCTCAGAATTTCGGTGCCCGTGCCCTGCTCCAGGGGCGCTTTGGGTCTCCAGATGGCGTCCTTGGGGATGAGGTCTTCGTATGCCTTGCGCAGAATCCACTTGCTGTACTTGACGCCGCTGTACATGTTAATCTTGACTTTGATGGGTAGTTTTTTGGCCCAGTCCATGAACAGCGGGTCCAGGAAGGGCGCTTTGATGGTCATGCCCAGCGACTGCGCCATCGGCATGGAGGAGAAGCCCATCTCTGCCCACATCTCTTCCTGCTTCTTGGCGAATTCCGCCTCAGAAAGGTGGAATTGCCACGGGTAGCCGAAGAGTTCGTCTAATCCGTCGCCCGTGAAAGCGCTCTTGATTCCGCGTTTGGACAGGATTGTTAAGCCTATATAGACTGGGAGGCTGTTGCGGATTTCCATCGGGTCAAACTTTTTGAGAGCTTCGACGACCTTGGGATAGTACTTGAGGACTTCGTCGCGGTCGAACACGTGCGTCTCGTGCTTGAGATTCAGGAAGGCGACCATCTGCTTCACGTACTCCGTGTCTCTTGGGTTGCCGTGTTTGAAGGCGAGCGTGAGGCAGGGGATGTTGGGCTTGTACTTCACCGCCTCGTAGGCGATTATCTGGGTGTCGGTGCCCGCGGAGAACAGGAAGGAATCCGCCATGTTCTTCTTGACGACCTTGTTGACCAAGGCGCGAGCTTCGGGCAGATACTTGGAGTATTCTTTTGGGTCGAGTGTCATTTCTATTTCTCCGTGATACCTGAGGTTGTCGCTTCGGCGGTATTTAAGTGTATCCATGTGCATACAAAAACCGCGAATTGATAAACACCTGTGCTGAAAGTGAACAGAATACTGAACACATAGCGGGCTCTGTTCTCGAGGCAGAACACTTGGCAGGGTGAGGTAGCTTTAAAAGGCATAAACGTGCGTTTAAACACGCCGACCGAAGGTGCAACGTTGAAAGTCAGCCTAATCCACATGAAAGTCCGCAGCTCCCTCACCGCCAACTTGGACGCGGCGCGGGTGGACATCGGCAAAGCTGCACGGCTGAAACCAGCGTTCATCGCCCTGCCCGAGTACTTCTCGGTTCCCAACAACATGGAGCACTTCGACTCCGCCGAAGCCATCAGCAAAGAGACCTATCAGGCGACCCTCGCTTTCCTGCGGGAAGTCAGCGGGCAAACCCCTGAGGCGTACCTGATGGGCGGCACAGTCTTGGAAGAGGACCAGGGCAAGTTCTACAACACCAGCACCTTGTGGCGCGACGGCGCACTCGTCGGCAAGTACCGCAAACGCAACCCCATAAACGCGGAGCTCAAGGCGGGCGTGAGTCGAGGCGACCAGCCAGCAGTCTTCGCCACAGAGCACTGCAAGGTAGGGATGCTTGTGTGCGCGGACATGTTCGACCCACCAACCATTAAGGGGGTGGTTGATTTGGGCGCGGAATTGGTGTTTCTGCCGGTGGCGGCGATGGGTACGCA
Organism: Bathyarchaeia archaeon; assembly: GCA_041946875.1. Classification (GTDB taxonomy): domain Archaea; phylum Thermoproteota; class Bathyarchaeia; order Bathyarchaeales; family Bathycorpusculaceae; genus JADGNF01. The sequence goes on along the minus strand of JBHGBG010000025.1, from coordinate 21,655 downwards.
TCCGCATGTGTCGGGGCATCCGTTGACGGAGAAGCTCGCCGTGGAGAACGGCATCTACGTCGTCAAGGTCGGCAACGTCAGCAGCAACGCCCGGGGCGGAAGAAGCGCCTTCATCACGCCGTGGGGCATAGAGCAGGAAGTGTCGGATGCGGTGGAGGACTCGGTTGTGACGGCGGACCTGGACATGCAGAGGCTCAGGGAATACCGCCAGAACCTCAGACATTAGCTTGAAGTCTTCTGTTTTTCCGTGAAGAGACGACTAGGATGGCAAGCAGAACCGCGATAAGGCCGAGCAGTGATATTATGGCGATTTCGCTCCAGCTCAAGCCTGAGGAGACCGGCGTTGGGGTTCCTGTTTGGCTGGGCGACAGTGTTGGGGTTTGGGTAGGCTGGCTTGAGGCGCTCATGGTTGGAGTTGGGGGTGGGGTGGGTGTAGCGGTGGCCGTTGGAGTCGGAGTTTGAAGCGGCGTTGGCGAAGGAATTATCGCTTCAGGGATGGGTGAGTTGGGGTCAGGCGCCGACGGGTCGGGTGCGGTTAGGATTGGGTTGTAGTTGACTCTGCCAAGGTTGAAGTTTTCACTGTAATCGTAGATTAGCCTGTCAATCTCTGAAATTTCTGTTGTGCCCCACCAGTTATAGGAAGCATTTATGTCCCGAGAGGCAAAATAAGACATTGCTATGCTCGCATTGTTGTTGTAGATGTTGTTGTTGATAAGTACAGGCGAGAACCTGTCGGTTACACTGATTCCAACTTCGTTGTTTAATATAGTATTGCTCCGTATCATTATCGGCTTCCTCATATCTCGGTTCTCGTTATCTGCAAGTTGAATCCCGCAGAAGTAGTCTGTGATGACATTCTTTTCGATCAGAACAAGTCCATTGTCGCTATCGAAGTCTCCGCTCAGGGCGATGCCCGCTGGATGAGAGTCATACAGTACTTTGGGATCAGAAATGAGGTTGCTGGTGATAACCGGATTGTCCAAGCCGTATCGGTCGGAAACATAAATCCGACCACCGCGCAGCTGGTTGTTAGCAATTACAGGCGACCCACCGAGGACATCGATTTCTCCTGGCACGACATTGTTGGAAATCACAGGCGACCCATCGAAAGCCCCTATTCCGGCATCGTTCAGTATGTTGTTACTTATTTTGATGGAACTGTAGGTCTGTATGCTTGTTTTGTCCATGAGGGCATTTTCGATAATGCAGCCTGAACCCGTTTTCTCATCCCAAGGTAGACTGGTATGGGCAAAGCTGACATAGGATACTGAATATTGAGGTATTATCCCACTCCAACTATAGACTGCGCCGTTAAAACGAATAGGGTCGGTGCCTGTGCCTCTGGCTGTCAGAACACCGTTGGCTTCTATAAAACCAACTTTCGTCCCCAAGCTCCCCATGTTCAGTGAAGCACCCGGCTGAATGATTAGCGTGCCGTTTATCCTTATGTAGTAGCCGTTGAGGTTCACTATGGTGCCTGGCTCGACCGTCACCGTTACACCACTTTCGATGAGGGCGTTTCCTGTGAGGTTGTACGGACTGTTTGCTTTGGTCCATGTGGTATCCGAGCTGATTATACCGCTGACGCCTGTACCGAGCTGAGCAGAGCCGAAGCGTTCACTCCTAACAAGGGTAAAGCCGAAAAAGACCACAACCACCAGAACCGCACGGAGCAAAATCTTCCTCATGCCACGCATCACCACTCAAAACATGCGGTTCGGCTCTGCAAAAAGGGTATTTGTAAAGCTTTCTTGACAAAAGAAACCTGCATTCTTGACAAGTAAACAGAAAGTATGCACTCTGCGAGGTGCTCAGCGCATAGGCACCGCGCCTTCTTCCGTGTTGAGTTGCACAATTATTTTTTTGTAAATTTTTCTCGTGTAGACTCCGCCGTTGTTCTCGCGTGAGAACACTTTGTTCTGCAGAAAGAGCATTAAGCCAAAATCCAGTTACAGGAAAACCGAGGTTCAGGACATGATCGAAGAGAGCAAGCCAGAAAAGAACGGCTCAGCCACCAGAACCGCCACCGCCCTCGGAATCCTCAGCATCGCCCTCGCAGTCATCACTATCCTGATGGCAGTCAACATCATCCCGACCATGAACAGCAACAAAGCAGCCAAACTCGTCAACGTCGGCATAGGCGGCTACGACCAGCCCCGACAACACACACTCCGCGTCACCGGTTGGATCTGCAACACCGGGCTAGAACCAAGCTACCACACGCAACTTCACGTGCAGGGCGTCTACACAACCGGCGGAGAAGCCATAGACACCTACGTCGACATAGGCAACGGAGGCGTCGTCTACGGTCAAGACTCAGCAAAAGTAGACGTGAACGTCGGGTACTCAGCTGACGGACTCGGAAGCTGGACAGTCACGCCCGTGTGGACCTACGTGCCGTAGAAGCGCTCTCCTCTTCTTTTTTCTCTAACGCCGCGTACCGTAGAGTCTCCGGAGCATAAAAACCGCAAAGACCGCAACCAACGCCACAACTGCTACGGCGGCGACGGTAGCCGTGGGGAAGCTGCCCTGCTGCACTGCCTGCTCCTCGCTCTGCTGGGGAATGATCAACGTCTGCGCGGGCGAACCCAACGGAACCCACGAAGGAGAAGGCTCAATCGGAGCGGTGGGCTCTGCCGTCGTCACCGGTGCTGGCGGGCTTTCCGTCTGAGGCGGCGCCGTGGCTGAAGCTGAAGCGAGGGCAGGTTCAGGGTTGAAATCCAAACCGGGCGCGAACCTGTTCGGCGTGGTCGAGAACGGAGCAAACTTGTAGTTAGCGGAGACTGTCTGCCCAATTTCCGCCGTGTCGGCTGTGCCCCACCAGTTGAAGGACGCGTCGACGACGCAGGCGCCGTTCAGGTTGCTTCCGCCGTTCCCGTAGATGTTGTTGTTCATTATCGCCATAGGCACTTGGAATTCGTCGGGGTTCCCTGCGGCTTGCCAGTTGCAGACGATGCAGATGCCCGCGCCGTTTCCCGAGATGGTGTTGTTCTGGATTCTCGGGAAATTGTTGCCCACCCAATCCTTCACGAGCAGGTCGATTTTGACGGCGCAAGTGTTGTTCGTTATCAAGTTTCCCTCGACGAGCGGAAACGAGGCGGTAGCATAGAAAGCGTTGCCCGTGGCTACGCCGTTCGCCCAGCCAGAGATGAGGTTGCCCGTAACCCTCGCGTAGTTGTTGCCCGCGATTGAGACTCCGCTTCCCAGCGAAGTCGTGCCGACGATGCTGTTGCCCGAGATGATGGGCGACCCACCGCTGATGTGCGGGTTACTTCCAGCCACAGCGATGGAGCCGCGCTTGAAGATGTTGTTGCTGATTTTCGGCGACGCATCCACAATCTCAATCTTGCTCTGGGTGAAGACGGCGTACTCGATTATCGAGCCCGTCGCCCGCTGCTCATTCCAGCCCTTGCTTGTGCTCGTGAACACGATTTTGCCGCCGCCGTTAAAGTAGATCGGGCTGACGCTGCTGCCCCTGGCGCGGAGGATGCCGTTGACTTGGATGATGTGGCTGTTCAGGTTCACGACCGCGCCAGCCTCGATTGTTAGCGTCACGCCAACCTCGACGAAAGTGGGTCCCGACAGCACGTAGGGACTGCCTGCTCTGGTCCACACCGTATCAAAGGTAATCTGCCCGGGCACGTTTCCCTGGCTCTGTGCAGCGGTCAGCTGCGTTGCTGTGGCTGGCAAGAACACGCATGCCAGCATGGCTGTCAAGCACACGACTAAAAGGTGTCTCCGCTCGGCATTCCCCAACATGACACTCGCCTGCGCCGTGTAGGCTTGTGCCCCATTTGCCTAATAGCTCTCCCTGCAGAACAAACTGTTCTCCCACAAGAACCATACCCGAGAACGCGCGGCAGAATACTCAATAGAGCTTAGCCCAAGCTTCCACTATGCGGTCCATCTCAGCGAACTCGTACCGCTTCACCCAGTCGCGGAACTCCTCGTTCTTCACGGCGTAGCGGGCAATCTGCTTCGCGTTCTCCGCGTCGTGCACGAGCAGCAGGATGCCTAGCAGGTTGTAGCGGCTCAGGTAAGCCACCGTCTTCAGCAGCGCGTCCGCCTTCTCGTCCGTGAGCATCTCGCCGCTCAACTCGACAACGGCGGGTTTCTTGAGGATTTTCACGAAGTCTCGGCTCAGCAGGTCTGCCCAGTAGTTCGTCGTGTAATCCCTTGCCGAAAGTGGGACGTGGAAGTAGTCCACGAGCTCAGCGATGCGTTCAAAGTCTATGCCAAACCGCTCTCTCGCCAGAACTGGGTCGGGGAACATCTCTACGGCGAACGTGCCCTTCACGTGTGTCTTCGCTTCGCGGAGGAATTCTGTGATTGTTTGTGCCCGCCAATCCGTCCAGTTCAACCTGCTCTGGCGCCATTGCTCGACGCATCGAGGGCAGACGCAGAATTCTTCCTCGGGGAAGTGGTACAGGTTGAGCGTGACGCCTTGGATGGGCTTTTGGCTGAGGCTGTCGATGTAGCTGAACAGCCTTGCGCGGTACTGCTGGTTTGTGGGGCACACGTAGTCAAAAGCCAAGTTAGCCTTCCTATTCTTGCGCAGCGCCATGCCGTTCTTGGAAACCGCCACGAGGCTGGGGTCTTCGCGGATAGCTTTGGCGTCGCAGAAGCACGTCATGTCGTTCTGCATGTTCGGTGCCGCGGGGAAAACCTGCCCGTCCACCCATTTCGAGTAGTACACATGCAGGTCGTAGCCCGCGACTTTCTCGGGAGTGTAGGTGACTAAGCCGATTTTCATGGTTTTCAGCCCTGCGCGCAACAGATATATTCTTGGGGCTTATTTAATTGTTGACTTTCCATGGCTAGGCAAAGGGCACACGTAGAGATTGATGAAGCCAAGTGTCCTCCTTGTCCTGGGCTTGTATGCGTCGGAGTCTGCCCACAGGGAATTCTGGAACCCAACGCAAAGGGCAAGCCGCGTGTATCCGACGTCTCCTCCTGCACGGAATGCGGGGTCTGCGCAAACCTTTGCCCCTCCAAAGCCATCACGATAAACCCCAGCAAACCTCCTGAAGAGACTTAGATGACCCCTATGAAGCAGATAGACCTCGTGAACAAACACGTCAGGATGATTCTGAAAGACAGCATAATCGCAGTAACGTCCGACACGCCGCTCAACACCGTGAGCTCAGCCTTCCACAACGGCGGCTTCAAGAAAACCAGAGTCATAGTGAACGCGCAGGTTCCACAAGACTACAACGACCACAGCCTTCACCAAGACCCCGAGGCATTCATCCAGAACCGCTTCCATGAGCTGGGATTGAAAGGTTTCGGCGAAGACTTCGTTGGCATGATTACCTTTGCTGTCGTTGACGCTTACGCCTCGGCTACGATGAGGAATGGGGACATTGCGGTCAGTGTTGTGGCAACGGCAGGCTGCACGCACGCGGAATCGGCGGGTGAAAAAATCATCCCGAACCACATTCCGGGAACGATAAATCTCATAGTCGTCATAGATGGGCACCCGACAGAGAACTGCCTCGTGAGCACAATAATCACGGCGACGGAAGCCAAGACCTCGGCACTCCGAGAACTCGATGTCAGAAGCCTGTACTCGGGCAATGAAGCCACGGGGACGCCCACCGACGCCATAGTTGTGGCTGAGACGGGCAACGGCAAAAGCATAGTCTACGGTGGTCCCATCTCCCCGCTGGGGCAGCTCGTGGCACAGTGCACAAAGAAAGCCGTGAAGGAAGCCGTGGAGAAGGCGCCCATAGGCGGCTACCCGCAGCGCAGGTCCGTGAGGAAGAGGCTGGCGGAAAGGCACCTCTCGGTGGAGAAAATGGCTCAGGAACTCTCCAAGGTGCAGAGCTTGGGTGCTGACGAGAAAATCATAGCGGCGGCGCTTGAGAGCATTTTGGATGATGACGTTTCTGCGACGGCTTTGTTCGCGGCTGCGAAGCTGAGCGAAGATTTGGAATGGGGCTTCGTTCCGCCGACGCTGACCGACGTGGCTGAATTGGGAAAACGTTACGGTCGACTCCTTTCCCAAGGTTCCGGAAACGACCCCGTCACTGTCAGCAACAGCGTGGGTTCTGACAAAATCGACTTGCCGCCCTTCCTGAAGCAGGTGCTCGTGCAGCTCGTGGGCAAAGCGCTCCGCGATGGGAAAACTGGAAACCTTAAATAACCTCCAAATTCATGTTCCGTACCACAAGGACACATTGAAGGTGAAGCGTTTGAAGTTTGGAGTCTTCTTGTATCAACCCGAACCAGCTGAAGGTGTGGACTACAACTTTTACCGCATCAAGCCAGAGTCTGGCACGGTTGGCACCGCCAACCCCAAGATGTACACTAACATCGCCTGCTTCGGCGACAACGCGCTCGCAGCAAAGCGCCCCGAATGGATAAGCGTCAGCGCCTACGGTCCCGCGTTCCGCACGAACAAGCGGTTCAACCTGCGCTGGGATGTGCTCTGTATGACCAATCCCGAAGTCAGGGAGTACAATCTGAAGCTCATAGAGGACTGCGCGAAAGAAACGCCCGGCATCAGCATCAGCAGCCAGCACTTCGCGGAGCACGCCTTCTGCACCTGCCCGCGTTGCGTTGAACTTTGGCGGAAGAGTGGCTTGAACTGGGTGGACTGGCGCGCCAAAACCGTAACCGAGTTCTTGGCAGAGGTCCGCGAGAAAGTCGTCGGCAAACCTCTGTTCGTGAACTGCCTGCCCGACCCGTTGCTGGGGAAGGAGCGGTTCGGCTACGACTTCGCCGCCATGGCGGAGTACGCGGACTACTTCGTGATTCCGATGTTCAGCAAGGCGTACCCGACGCCGTGGTACTGGGAAACCATCGCCCGCGGCTACAAGAGCTTCCTGAAGAAGCCTGTGTTCGTGAACTTCTATGTCCGCGGACCGAACGAAACTTGGGAAACCGTGGCGCCTCACAGGCAAGTCATGACCGTGGCAACCCGCGTCGCACGCACGGGCATTGACGGTGTGATTTTCCTTGCAGAGAAGGCGCAGTGGATTAGTGAGTTCCAGAAGAAAGCCGTGGAAGACAAGGAGTGGCGGAAAGAGCTTGAAGGCTATGGCGGCGATGAAGTGCTGGCGCTTTTCAAGCGATGGGAGAAGCTGTTCTAGAAACAGCGCTCAATTTCTTTTTTCTTTGCATTGCATTAACTGAGCAGTGTCGTAAGCGTGTGTTTTACGGTGGCGGGGGCGGAGGAAGATGCGTTTTCTTTCTTCGGGAAACAGCAAATACACCTACCGCCACGGCAACAATTACTATGGCAACAACCGCGATAATGAGGTAGTTGAAGATGCCGCTGTCTGACACGTTAAGCGTTGAGCTCTCTGGGAAATTTGTCCACCACTGGTCCATTGCCGAGGGATTAAACGCGAGCGGCGCAAGTGGGACACCGCCGTTTGGAACCGTGGTGGTTTGGTTTGTGCCTACGAGCACGCTGTTGGTTCCGTTGATGTCAGAAACCTCTACGCTGCCCTCGAAGGTGTTGACGTATGTGCCATAGTTAGTGACTGTGACCTCAAACTGAGTGCCTCGGTGCTTGATTATGGCGCTGGCTGTTATGAGTGCGAACAATCCGATATCTCCAGGTTCAAATTTGGAGTTTCGAGTTGACTCACAAAAGAGGCTTCCGTCTTGCAGAGCACCCATCAAGCGGACAAATTGTATAAAGCCGGGTCCACCGTGAGTCTGCGAATAGTTCTCAACCGTTAGTTGGGAGTAGCCTTGGACGTGGATGTCCGTGCCTCGGTAATAGCTTTGAGCTGAGCCAGCGTAATGCAGCAGCGCCCTGTTTTCAGAATTTTCTCCCATGGTTCTTATTTGGTCCCCGTCATGAAGCACCATTCCTGTTGCTGCAGGAATCCAAGAATTTGAGCCTGCCCGACACACTTCAACAGTGCCTTCGAACCACATTATCTCCATCTCCTCGGCTGGTTCTTGCGTTTGAGTAGGCAACTGTGACGGGACCTTAGACGGCGTCGCATTTGAGGGCGTTGCCGTTTTACGTGGTGTGTTGAGGATGAGGTTTCGCGCGTGCTGGGTTACAATGTCCATTTGCTCTTTGATTTCGCTGTCGCTGGTGAACGCCTCTCCGTCCGCGTTGATTATAATGGCGACGTGGGGGTCACTTGGAGAAAGGTCAGCGCCATAAATCGCTCTGTTTCCTTCACGCAGATATTCTGGATTTTCTGCGGACCCGAGGTTTCTTGACGTGATTAGCGACCCGTAGTTTGTTGAGAATTCGCTTTCGATTATTGTTGGATAGTTTTCTGGGTCGGTTTGGTATAGTTCTGAGTTGCCCTTCTCATGTTCCCATGTTTCGTCGAAGTTATTTTTTGCGTCTTCCACGGTGTCGAAATAGTAGATTCTGAGGATAATGCAAGCATGTTCTTTGCTGATTCTCGTGTAAATGGCTCGCAGAAGTTCCCAATCGAATGGACTTATGTACACGGGAGGATCAAAATCAGCAATACTTGTGTTTAAGTCAAGGGCTAAACCTGGGATGTTGATGTCATCACTTGTGAAAAGCGGAGCACCCACTGGCAAAGTATCTTGGCTCAAAGATTCCAAACCTCTCACGTTAGGTAAAACCGCTTCTGCTAATAAGACAGAGAACAGTAGAACGGCAAGTGAGAGTGCGCTTAGCCTCCTTCTCAGATTAAGCAAGCTGCTCCCCTTGAAAACCCAATATCAAAACAGGATGCTTAAAAGCCTTTAGAGTTAAAATCCGCCTGAAAATGTTTCAAAGAAAAGAAAACGTCATAAAAGCATAGAAGTTGACAAATGCGATTATGGAAGAGCTCGAAGGCTACGGCGGGCGACGAAGCTCTGGGACTCTTCAAACGATGGGAAAAACTGTTCTAAGCACCCCCCAATTCTTTTCCTTTTCTACTTTTAGCAACTTCAGGCGTACTCTTAGGGATGGTATTTCAGCAACTTTAAGTATTACTCACTACTGCAGGTATTACTGGCGATAAGCGTTGGTTGAAGTCTCTTCCGTCACGAAAAAGGGGCAAGCAACAATACCCAAGAGGCTGAGGCAAAAGTACGGCATAAAAGACAGAGTCATATTCGAAGAGACCGAGTGCGGAATTGTGCTGAAGCCTGCTCCTTCGCCCAGCGACGAATTTGGTTCTTTGAGAGGGTCTTTCAAGGGTAAAACAGCAAGGCAACTGCTTGAAGAGGCGCGGAGAGAGGAATTCGCAGACGATAAGGAACGTGAGCGTCGTGCCGGAAAGGTTCACGTTTGACTCCGAAGCTATTCTCGCATTCTACCTTGGCGAGGAAGGCGGCGACTTCGTCAGAGACCTCCTTGAGCAGGTCAGGAGCGGCGCAGCTGAAGGCTACATTAGCATAATCAACCTGGCCGAAATCTACTACATCCTTATCCGCGTGAGCCGCGAACTGGCGGAAGAAAAGCAGAGCAACCTCCGCATGTTCGGCTTGAAAGTTGTTCCTGTTAAGGATGATGGCTTGTGGCGTGAAGCTGCACTCGTTAAAGCTGAACACTCGGTTTCGCTTGCAGATGCCTTCGCTGTCGCGACGGCTCAAGCCTTCAAATCCAAGCTGGTTGCGGGCAGTGATAGAGAATTCAGGAAGCTTAAGCTGAAAATTGAACTACTGAGAATAAGGGAATTCACCAGTTCACTCTCTCGCAACAATCGTTAAATAAGCTGGAACACCATTCGAAAATGAACCGCTATGACGATTGAAGTTGACCTGAAAGAAATCAAGACTCTTCTTTCGGAACTGAACAAGAAACTTGATGCGCTGCTTGAAGAAAAAGACGCAGAAGCCCATGCGCTTATGGCTCTGGCAGAGAAATCGCTCCAAGACTTCCTCGAGAAAGAACCTGAAATGTACACGGCTAAGGATATTAAGGCAAAGATTAACCACCAGAGCTCTTAGAGGCTATTCGGCAATGTAGACCCATGGGTGGTCACTCTTGATTTTGAGCACGACGTACTTGTCGTTCGAGTAAACCAGGTCCACCCACCGCGAACTCAGAATGCTCAGGTCAAACCGCCGCAGGTCATATACCAAGAAGTCGATGTGCATGTCGTAGAGGAGCGAAACAAAGTTTCTCGCCTTGACCTCGAAGACCGGCGAAACCTTGGAGCCGAAGAGCATGTTAATTTGTGTGAGGTCCTTGAGCTGGGGGTAGCTGCTTCCTGAGAAAGCCAGAACCTGGTACGTCCGAGTGATGGTGTAGTTGGCTTCCACCCTGAAGAAGTTGTACTGCCACCTCACGGCGTCGATGTTCCCGTTGCCCAACGCGCCCAAGTTGCCTGAATCCGGGGTATCGAGGAAGTTGACGCCGAACACGGTCTGATTCCTCGAATCAAGCACGTCAACGCGGCTGTTGCCGGTGAGGTTTTCCCGCCAGAAACTCGTCACCGCCCACTTGCCCTGCTCCACCTTCGAAGGGTTGCTCCACGGATTCTCCCAGTTCAGCAAGCCCGGAACATAAGCTTTGTCGAACGCGAACGAGGAATCAAAGTACTCACCTAAGTACAAGGACGCATAGTTCAAATCCGTGCCCAAGGCGGACAACTGCCAAACCGCCGTCACCGGGTAGGTGTCGTTCTCGACTAGGATGCTCTCGGTCAGGGCGAACTCTGGAGCGCTGTACCTTATGGTTATCTTCTTGGGCGAGTGCACGCCGTCGAAGGCGATTTCCCTTTCCAAGTCGGACAGCAGGAACGTCCGCAGCGTGTCGTTTCCGTCTCGGTATGAAAGTTGAGCTATGTCCTCGGGGAAGTACGTGGTTCTCGTCCAAGCCATGTTCATTGCCACGTAGTTCTCGGCGGAGATGTTGCCTTTCGACTCGTAGGCACGGACCATCGTCAACGGGTGCTCAAACTCGTAGGAGAAAGCCAGCACGCACTCAGCTACCGGATTCCATTCGATGACCGGGTCCGTCTCCGCTATCGTCTCTCTTCCCGAGTAAACTCGGAACCAGTGCCCAGGCCTCTCGGTCACAACCACCTTCGACAGCGGGTTGGGGTAGTCTCGAATCCACGAGCTAATCTGGTAAGCGCTCATGTCAGAGATTGAATAGAATTCCGCGCTCTCTCCAATCTTCCCCGCGACCGTGTCAAACCGGGCAACCATGACCGCAACCAGGGCAGCTGCGATGGTCAGGGCGATTGCTTTCAGTGCGAGTCGTCTCCAATCAGCTTGATGGTTGAAGTACCACGCACGAGCGCGGTCAATTAAGAACGCCAGACCCACGCCCGCAAAAACCGCTAGGAACGGCATCAGGTAGTAGACGAACCACTGAAACGGCAAGTAAATCCCTACGAGGTACGACTGCGAAAGAATCAGCGGAACCAAGAAAGCCATAACCAACAGCAGATAGATGCTCAGCGTCTTCCGCCTGCGCAACTCAGCAAACCCGATGGCTAACCCGGCAAACGCCAGCAGCAGTCCAAACCCGAAATTCATCAGGAACGCGCCGCTGGAAACCGTTGGTATCTGGTATGCCATCGTCTTCAGCTGGAAGAACAGAATGTTGACCAGGTCGCCGAGATAAGGCAGCATGGGTCGCAGGTAGTAAATCCCGAACGCCACGCCGCCGCCGAGCAAAGCGGCAATCAGAGCCTTACGGTAATGCCCCTTGGACTTCGCAAGCACCAGAACAACGAAGGGCGGCAGGATGAATACGGAGAGAAACGTGGCCAGCTGATGCGACATGACAACCGAAAAAGCGAAAACAAACGTCACAAGAGCAGACCAAGCGCTTTTCAGCGGCACAGCCAAGTACGCGAACGCCAGAACCATAAACGCCATGCTGAGGATGCTCGTGTACCCTCCCCAGGAGTTTATCTCGTACAACGGAAAAGACAAGAGCAGAATCATCGCGGCGAGAACGCCGGTTTTTCGATTAAAAAACTTTGCGGCAATTAGGTAGACCGAGAAAACCAGCAGCCAGTCAATCAGCGCTGTGAATGCCTTCATCACCACAAGCATCTGCTCCAGTGTGGTGGCGCCCGTGAAGGCGATGAAAGTGGCAAGGAGAATGTGGTATAGCGGCGGATACCACGCGATGTCGCTGATGCTGATTCTCCCAGCGTTTAGGAATCCCTGTGCTGTCTGCAGGTGAACCGCGGGGTCGTTCCCCAAAACTAAGCCGTTGGCGCCCAGTAGAAAGAAGAACAGGGCAAGAATCAACGCCGAAAAACCCGCTACGAAAGCTACCTCAACGTACTTTCCCCTGTTCTCAGCCTCCGCCAAGACCCTTGTTCCCCTAGCTCAGGTTCTTCAGCACCTGAAGTATGGCTACTTCATCGTTAATAAACACAAGGCTAAACATCGGGTCCCGCGCAAACCTCGGCAAAGCCTCAGAATTGCGCAGAACCACGTAGTCGATTCCCATATCGGCGATGGCTTGGCGGTAGTCGAAAACGTCCAACTGTCCATGGGGAAGCACGTCCAAGTAGGTCTCGGTGTGGTTGGCCACCATCTTCTGGAAGTCAGCACGTTGCTCTTTCGAAGTCAGTCTCAAGTCGGGGTTGAAGTCGTAGCGGTACAGCCCCACGTAGAAGTTCAATTCATCGCTGGATTTGCCTTTGGCGTTGTAGAGCAGCTCTAGACCCGCCTGGTTCTCCTCGGTCAGGACGGTGGTTTTAGGCTGTTCTTCCGTGAAGACGAGTTGCCCAGCCACTTTCATGTACGCGTCCACGAAGGCGACGGAGGTGAAGTTTTCGTCCATGACGACGAAGCCTCTGGTGTGGAAGATGAAGCGCAAAGTGTCGAAACTCACGTCTGGGTTGAAGCTTTCAACCTTCACGCTGACGTTGGCGAACTGTCTGCCCTCGTAGACCGTGACTTTCTGTGTGAAGTTGAATAGGTCGTTTCCCTTGGCAACGTAGACCGAAGCGCTGTCCGACCCGTTCTCAAGGCGCATGCTCCTGACCTGCACGGTAGACATGTCTACCACGCTCACGTTCCCCGCGTTCCGGAAGGTAAGGGTTGCTTCCTCGCTGCTGAGGTGAAAGAATGGATACGGAAAATACGTAGTATTAAGCTTAACAAGAAAGCTCGGGTTGTGCCTTCCCACATAGCCGCCGTCCTCTCGAATTTGAATCAGGCCATTGTCTATGAGGTAGTCCGTGTCCAGAAGGTTCGTCGCCACCTTCGCGGGTTCAAACTCGCGGGTCACCGTCAAGTACTGCGGGTCAACCGCGCTGATGGTTTTGCGCTGAGCGAAGCCGGAGAACCACCAGCCATAAAGTGCATCCGTCACGAAAACGGAGTCTGCCGGAGTGTTCTGCCTAGCCCACTGCATAGCCTCGAACGCCGGGTTGTCCATGACTTGGTAGAAAGTCTGCACTTTCACGCCTTCGGGCGGTGTGGCGAAGATGGGCACCGCCAGAAAAGCATACAGCAGGAAACCCAGGGCGAAGCCTGCCATAATGTTTCTGCGCGTCAAGTGCGGCAACAGTCGCCGAAGCGTTTTGTTCGAACTTACCCTGACCCTGGGCGTTTCCCTGACGAAAGCTACAGCTCTTTCAACAACCTGCGTGAAGAACCATGCGCCGTGGTCAATCGCGAGACCAATCATCATTATCACGGGCAGGATGACGAAGTACATGAAGCGGTTGTAGTCCGTGTAGAGCCCCACCAAGTAGCCCTGCGTCAGCAACGTCGGAACCAGCGTCCACAGGACAAGCAGCAGCGTGGGCACGGTGAGGTACTTGCCCTTGTAGCCTCTTGAGAACAGAAAGTAAAGGATGACGACGAGGAAGAGCGGCAGCACAATCTCCAGCGGAAGAACTTTTGTCGAGAGAAGCGCCAGCCGGATGTCTGTTACACCGGCGGTGAGGGTTTCTGCGCTTGCGCTCAGATATGTGGGCACTACCTGAACCAGAAACGGAGAAATGATGACTGCTCCTAAGACAAGCGGCAGGAACCACACGAGCAGGCTTGTTCGTCTTGTTCCCGTTTTTCCTGCCAGTGCGACTCCACACAGAATTGTGATGGATGTTATCGCCACGAACATCAGGGCACTGAGCGAGTGAGTGACGAATATGGAGGCGCAAACCAAGGAAGTCACGGCTAAAAACGCAGCCGGGGACAGCTGGTCCCGCTTTAAGAACAGGTAAAACGCCAACGGAATGAGCAGTAGCGTGATGACGTTTGGGTATCCGCCCCACATAAGCATCTCGATGTCGAACCGTGAGACCGCTACCAGAAAAGCCACGACTATGGCTGCGGTTTCATTCCAGATTTTCCGCGTCAGGAGGAACGCGACGAGGACGATGGCGGAAGAGAACAGCGACACGACTAGGGCGTGGGCAACGTAGTCCGGCATGCCTGTCAGCAGCATGACGTAGGAGACGACAATGTGGTATCCTGGAAACGTGAGGGAGGTGCCGCCGCCCATGTGGAAGTAGTTCCACAGGAAATTCGTGTTGCCCGACTGCGTGATGGAGTAGATTATGCTGTTGTGCAGCCCGATGTCCGCGCCCGGAGGAAAAGTCTCGCGCAGCATCAGAAGAACGCGATAGACGAATGAAAACACGAAAATCAGGGATAGCAGCAGGTAGTTTCGGGACGATTTGAACATCAGATGCCTTCCTCAGCCATCGTTGTACAGCTTTTTCAGGGAACTGACTAACTAAGTCAAAGTTTAAATAGCTATTCCAATATAAAAACCGCGGTGTAAAAAACCTAAGGAAAAGGTGTGTTTGAAATGTCATGGCTAAAATCTATGATGGAGAAGGAACCACCAGAACCTGAAAACCCTATCGGCACAGTTGTCATCGGCAACATCGAACCCGACATGCACGACACCGCAAAGGAAGCAGTCCGCAAGGCACTGAAGAGAGCTGGATTCAAGACGATTGACGCTGGCAAAAGCGTCCCCGTTGATGTCTTCGTGACGAAGATTAAAGAGAGCAATGCAGGCATCGTGGCGCTGTCAGTCAACACGGTACCAGCAAAGAACAACCTACCCAAGCTGGTTCAGGCACTGAAGGATGCAGGCTTAGATGGGAAAGTCAAGGTCATCATGGGCGGAGCAGCGGTGAAAAAGGAAGACGCAGACGCTATCGGTGCATTCTTCGGCAAAAACAAGGAAGAGGCTCCGGAAATCGCGAAGAAAGCTATCGGCAAATAAACTCCAAAGTCGGTTGAAGTAGAATGAGAAGATTTGACACTGAACAGAAAATATACCAAGTAGGGAAAGTCAAGGTAGGCGGACAACCTGGGGAACTGCCAACTTTTCTGATAGGTTCAATTTTCTGGCTCGGTCAGAAGATGGTTCAAGACGCAAACAAAGGCATTTTTGATGCAAAGGAAGCAGAAAAGATAATCAACACGATGCAAATTCAAAGCGACATCTCTGGCGTTCCGTTCGGTTTCGACATCGTCGGAACGACTGAGGAGGCCTTCGGGAAGTACATTGATTTCGTTGCGAAGCACAGCGATGCACCGTTGATGCTGGACGCCATGAGTCCGAGAGCACGCATGGCTGCAGCGGATTTGGCTAAGAAGATGGGTCTGTCACAGAGATGCCTCTACAACTCTGTTTACAAAGGAGTCACTGATGCAGAGCTCGCGAAACTGAAGGAAAGCGGCATCACAATGTCGATAGTGCTGGCTGATGATCCGAAGGACAACAGCTTGGACGGAAAGATGAAAGTCATACAGGAAGCCTTGGCGCTGGCGGACAGAGCTGGAATAACCCAACCACTGATAGACACTGCCATTCCTGCGTTCGCCCCAGACATGGGCACCGCGGTGAGAACCATACCCGTCATGAAGGAGAAGTATGGTCATCCTGTGGGCTTGGGAAGCGGCAACGTCGTCACGACGATGGGCTGGGTCAAGACGAACATCGCCAAGGAGTTCCGCAAGGGCTGCTGGACGGCAACGAACGCAATAATGCAGACGATGGGTGCCAACTGGCTCATGATCGGACCTGCAGAGCAGGCTGAGTGGATTTTCCCCGCCGTAGCAGTAGTCGACGCATACGTCGCATCTGCGGCTGCTGACCTGGGAACGATTCCACTGAACCCTGAGAGCCACCCAATCTCGAAGATGTTCCTTTAACCTCCACCCTCTTTATTTTTTGGAGTCTTTTGTGTGAAGCGGCTGCGGGTCTAGAAACTTGAAAGCCGTCATCTGGTTTAGCGCCATAATCCTGTTCACCGTTCTGAGTCTGGTTTGCGTCTACTACGTTCCCGCCGACTCGGCGCTTGTTGGGTTTACTTACTTTTTCGGTTTTACGTTCGTGGCTTTCGTGCCCGGCTACTGCTTGGTCAGCCTGCTGTTTCCAAGCGGAAAACTGGACCTGGTTGAGACGTTGGTTCTGTCGGTGGCGCTGAGCTTCAGCATCGCGGGCCTGTCGGGCCTGTTCCTGGGGCTTTCGCCCATAGGAATTAACGTACAATCGATTACGCAGTCCCTCAGCGGCATCGTCCTGACACTGGCGTTTCTGGCTTTTCTGAGGAAAACAGGGGTGCTCCGGAGAATCCGCAGAAAACACCCCGAGCAGACAGGCGTCTGAGTTCTTTCATGGCGGTTTTTGGATGCGTTGACTCGCTTGAACAAGATTAAACGTGTGAAACACTATGTAGACAGCTATACCGAAAAGTCGCATGATGCTTCGGAGCTGAGTTTTCCGCGGTCATAGCGAACGTATTTGGAGCCTATTAGCCAATCGATGCAAGAAACCTGTAGAGGGGTCTACTCTGGCGCAAAAAACAAGAAAAGGAGAAACCTGCCACGAACTTATTTGCAGCCTATTAGAAATAGCATGCAGAAACCTATAGAGGGTAGGTCCACGACGACCCAGCGGCAACTGTGCTATAGAGAACGAGGGGATGCTCTACGATAGCCTGATGTGCATGGCTCTCAGGGCGTAAGCGGCTGAAGTCTTCAGCGCTGATTTGCCGTAGGTTCCGCCTCTGCGCATCATCCGCAACACGTATCCAGGACGCAGGTAAAACTGCTGGTAAGCCTTGTACCTTATCTGCGCAATCTTCTCCATGCTCAGCCAAGGCGTTTCAAACGTCGGACCGGCAGTGTCGTACTTGTCGAAATCCGTCACCCGCAACCAACCGTTCTTGACAACTTGGTCGTACATGGGCGTTCCGGGATAAGGCGTTGCCACGTAGAAGCCCACGTCATCCGGATTCAGCTCCTTGATAAAGCGAATCGTGTCCCACGCAGTTTGCTCGGTTTCGCCCGGAAAACCCAGAACCGTGTTCGCAATCGTGATCAAACCCACCTCGTGCGCATCCCTGTACGCCCTGCGCGTCTGGTCCAGCTTTATGCGCTTGTTCATCTTCCCTAACATCACCTCTGAGCCAGACTCGACGCCCAGCCAGACCGCGATGCAACCCGCATCACGCATAGTCTTCAACAGCTCCTTGTCCACCATGTCCACACGCGTGCCGCAATCCCAAATCATCTTCAGCTTTCTCGCGTGCAACTCCTCGCATATCTTTAACACGCGTTGCCTGTCCACGGTGAACGCGTCATCATAAAACGTAACCTGATCCACGCCGTACTTGTCATGCACCAGCTGCATCTCGTCCACCACGTTCTTTGGACTTCGCATCCGGTAGCCCCTGCCGAACATGCGCACCGTGCTGCAGAAGTCACACCAGTAAACGCAACCCCTGCTCGTAATCAGCGGAAACAGGATTTTCCCCATACGCTTTAAGGAAGCCAGCGGTAGCAGGTGATGCGCAGGAAACGGCAACGCATCCAAATCCGCCAGAAACGGCCTATCAGCGTTCCGCACGACGCTGCCGTCTTTCCTGCGAAACGTGACGCCCAAAACGCCCTCTAAGCCTGCTTTAGCCCGCAGCCGCTCCAGAAGCTCCAGGAAAGTCTGCTCGGCCTCGCGTCGCACAACGACGTCCAAGCTTGCGTGTTCTCGCAGCGCGTTTTCGTCCCAGAATGTTCCGTGCGAACCCCCCAGAACCGTCGCGGCATCTGGCCAAACTTCCTTCGCAGCGGCGACCAGGTGCATCGCGGACTTGTACAGCAGCGTCGTGGCCGTAACCCCAACCACATCCGAAGGCGTTTTCGCGATTCGGCTGCGGAACCCTGCATAATTCAGCTTCTCAGCTTGACAGTCAATGACCGTGACTTCGTGCCCAGCCTTCTCCGCCACCGCGCCCAAGTAGGCGATGCCCAGCGGAATGAACGGTGGGTGCGAGTGGACGCTCGGCGGATAAGGCGGATTGACTAACGTGATTCTCATTGTTGTGCCCTTTGTGCCTGTGAAGTCCTAGGTTGGATGGCATATATTGCTTTCTCAGAAGCAGGCGAAAACCCGAACTATGCACGAGCACGAGGCGCTGAAGGCGGCGGTATCGGCAGTCTACGACAGTTTTATGTGCATGGCGCGCAAAGCGTACGCGGCTGAAGTTTTCAACCCGCTTCTGCCGTATGTTCCTCCTCTGCGAATCATTTTGAGCACGTAGCGTGGACGCAGATAGAACTGTTGGTGCGCCTTGTAGCGGATTTCTCGGATGCGTTCCATGGTGAGCGTTGGGGTTTCGAACGTGGGGGTTGCGGTGTCGTAGCGGTTGAAGTCGGTTATGCGGAGCCAGCCTTTTTGCTTGACGAGTTCGTACATGGGTGTGCCCGGGTAGGGTGTGGCGACGTAGAAGCCGATGTCGTCTGGGTTGAGTTCCTTGATGAAGTTGATGGTTTCCCACGCTGTCTCCTCAGTCTCGCCTGGGAAGCCGATGATGGCGGATGCGATGGTCATCATGCCGGTTTTCTGCGCCATCTTGAACGCTGCGCGTATCTGGTCTTTCTTGGTTTTTTTGTTCATGTCGCAGAGGATTTTTTCGCTGCCGGATTCTACGCCGAACCAAACGGCTAGGCAGCCGTTGTCCTTCATGATCTGCAGGAGTTGTTGGTCGACGTAGTCTACGCGGGTTTCGCAGTCCCAGTTGACTTTGAGTTTGCGAGCTTTCAGCTCGTTGCAGAGGTCGATGACGTTTTGGCGGTTAACCGTGAACGCATCGTCGTAGAAGGTGAATTGGCTTTCGCCGTACTTGTTGTGGAGCAGCTCCATCTCGTCAACGACGTTCTTCGGGCTGCGTGTGCGGTAGCCTCTGCCGAACATGCGGACGGTGCTGCAGAAGTCGCACCACTGCACGCATCCGCGGCTGGTGGTGAGGGGGAAGATGGTTTTGCCCATGCGTTTGAAGGCTTGGAGCGGCAGAAGATGGTATGCCGGGAACGGCAGCGAATCCAAGTCTTGCAGGAAGGGTCGGTCTGGGTTTTGGGTGATTTCTCCGTTCTTGGTGCGGTAGGTCACGCCCAGGACGCCTGTGAGGTCTTTGCCTTCGGTTAGGCGTTGGAGGATTTCGAGGAAGGTTATTTCGCCTTCTTTGCGGACGACGATGTCGAGTGCTGGGCATTCCTGTAGGGCGTTGGTGTCCCAGAAGGTGGCGTGGCTTCCTCCGATGATGGTGGTGGCGTTTGGGTGGGTTTCGCGTGCTATGGTGAGGAGGGTTTTGGCGCTGTTGTAGAGGAGTGTGGTGGCTGTGATGCCGATGATGTCGCTGGGGATTTGGCTGATGCGGGTTCTGAAGGCTTCGTAGGCTAGGTGTTCTGCTTGGCAGTCTATGACTGTGACTGTGTGTCCTGCTTTTTCTGCCACTGCACCCAGGTACGCTATGCCGAGTGGGATGAAGGGTGGGTGGCTGTGCGCTTGAGGCGGATAAGGCGGGTTGATAAGCGTAATTTTCATTAGATGTGTCCTTCTGCGCGTGTGGAAAAAAGGGGCTTGACGGAATATATTGTTTTCTAGTTGGGCTGAGGATTCTGGTTTGGACGGGAAGAGCGGTGGTTTGATGGTTTGCGGTTGTGCTCTGTTGTGCTCGGTGCAGTCTGTGCCCCCTCTATTTATAGGCAGATCAAGAGTGTTTGTGTGTGTTGGTTGGTTGTTCCCTTTTCTATTTGTGTGGTTGTGGCGGAGTCCTTAGCACTACATCAAAGAAAACCCCAAACAGACTGCAGGTTTTTGGGTTCAGATTGGCGTTCAACTGCCGAGCCAGAAGTGGCAGAAGTGCAGCAGACAAACAACCCAAAAACCTTTGGATCAAATTGTTGGGATAGGCGTAGCAATAAGATTCTAAAGGCTCCGAAGAAACGTAAGCTCCGTGAATTATTTTCTATGGCACTTCCAAAAAGCAAAAGTCTGGGACGGGCGGAGGAATAATCTATGACTTCATGGTGCTCTTAATGCGTCTAATGATTTCCGTTCTTAGATCATAAGCTTCCTTTAGTAGCTCATCGTTTTCCTTTCGAATAAACTGTTCCTCCGGCACTTTCTCAACCATGTTCAAACATTTTTCCCAGAACAGGGTTATCATTTTCACACTAATGGTCTCAAATTTAGACTGGCTGTAATCGTTTTGCATCTCTAGTCGTTGTCGATATAGGTTAAGTGGTTCATATGCTTTTGTGTAACAGATTTTAAGACCGATTCGCCTAGTCTGTGTTTCTTTAACGCTTATAGTTGTTATTGCTTTTTTCTCTAAATCCGACATAGATTGTTTGGTTTTTAAACAAATGACCAAATCGGGTGAGTATGAATTCAACAGTTGTCCTTTTGTATCGTAGAGATTCAATGATAGAAAGGTCATGCTCGTTTTTTCAGGGTCAGGTTCGCAAAGGAAAATCT
Organism: Bathyarchaeia archaeon; assembly: GCA_041946875.1. Taxonomy (GTDB): domain Archaea; phylum Thermoproteota; class Bathyarchaeia; order Bathyarchaeales; family Bathycorpusculaceae; genus JADGNF01. The sequence continues at coordinate 1,011 of JBHGBG010000025.1, read as the reverse complement.
CTTTAGCAACGTTTCTGATTATCTTGGGCAAGAGAGAATTGTCCAGCTTGTCAATTGCAGATGAGTACGCGCTCATCCTTTCCATAAAAGCATCGCATCGCTGTGCGAATTTGTCATCAAAGTAATGGTATCGATGGTCTTGTTGAATATTGTCCCACAAACCAAAACTCAGGCTATGATAGTTTCTATTTTCCAACGTTCTGACTATGTTGTTAAGAATTCCCTTTAGTTGACCATAGATTTGTTGTTTCTCAACCCTGTTCGGATTTTTCTCTGCCAAGATTGCATAGGTCGCTGTTAAACCTGACACGTACAAAGCTACCCATTCAACAATGTTAGTAATTCCTAAGTAATAGTAGAAAGAAAGTGATATTACTCCAATTCCAACAATGAGGGCTAGAACAAATAAAATTTTCTTAATCATTTTCTACTCGCTCTCGGCAAATCCAATTAGCCCTTTTTCCATTGACTCAATTCTTCTAATTTAGGCAACTCTTTTCCTTCTTTGACTGTTTCTATCATGTCGGACATTTTTCTTAGGTCATCTCTGTAGTTGACAACGATTTTGATAACAAAGCCAATCGAAAAGACGTAAAGAACGAATTGAGAGATACCATAAACTAAAGGCGAAAGAGCATTTTGGAAAAAGAGCGTGTAAAAAACAACTGCAAAACTAACAAGTACACCAAAAATTGCCGAAGCCAAAACACCAACGACTGTATGACGCTGCTCGGCGTAGATTTCAATTTTTGCCATTTCTACATTTTTGTTTATTCTTTTTATTGGCAATTTCGAATACTCCGTTCTAAGTTATGTCACGGTCTTTCTTTACGATGTTCAGAATGGTATTTTCGGGTTGACCTGATTTAAGACTTCTTGCGTTAGACAAATCGCAATCAATCATTCTAACCTGCGTCTCAATTTCTGAGGGAATTTCCATGCTAGATTATTGCTTTCGTTACGCTTTTAGTTTTCGCGTCTCTATCACTATCTAAAAATATATGTTCTTAG
>JBHGBG010000024.1:0-34833 GCA_041946875.1 Bathyarchaeia archaeon | reverse complement strand
CGACCTGAAAAGCTACGACGGCATATTCGTGCCCTACGGCTTCGGTCCACGGGGCACAGAGGGCAAAATGGCAGCAATCAAGTTCGCTAGGGAAAACGACATTCCCTTCTTGGGCATCTGCTACGGATTCCAACTGGCCACCATTGAGTTTGCCCGAAACGTGTGTGGGTTGCAGGAGGCGAACAGCACGGAAATCAACCCTACGACGCCTCACCCGGTCATTGACTTGATGCCCGAGCAGCGCGGCGTGGAAATCAAGGGTGCGACGATGCGTTTGGGCGCGCACAAGGTCGTCTTGGAGAAAGGTACGGCGGCGCATGGGCTGTATGGTGCTGACGAGGTTTTTGAGCGTCACAGGCACCGGTTCGAGGTCAACCTAGACTACCTGGACATGCTGTGCAAGAACGGCATGGTCTACTCGGGCAAGAGCGCAGACGGGAGGCGGATGGAGACGCTGGAGTTGCCTAAACTCTACTTCTTCTTTGCTTCGCAGTTCCATGGAGAATTCAAGAGTCGTCCTGGTAGGCCCTCGCCCGAGTACTACGGCTTCATCAGTGCTTGTTTGAGTAGAAAAATGGATAAGCCGAAGCCCACGTTCGCGCAGTTGCAGGCTTGAGGCTATGTGGCTGCTGTTTCCTGAAGCCTGTCGGTTTATCTGATGCGTTTGAAGCCTGGGCGGCAGATTTCCTCCAGCGCAGACACCATGGAGGGAACTGCGAACATGACGTTTTCTGCGGTGAGGACGCCTAAGAGTTCGCCTTTGGGTCCGGTGACGGGGAGGTGCTTGACGCCCCAGTGCTTCATTTGCTTCACTGCTTCTTCCACGGTTGCGTTCTCGTCGATGGTGAAGATGGGGTTGGTGTAGACCATGCGGGCGATGACTGCGCTTGGCGCGATGTTCTGGGTGACGAGTCGGACGATGATGTCGTGTTCCGTGATTATGCCTGTCGGTTTGCCGCTCATTTCGACGATGATGTAGTCTGCGTCGTACTTTGCCATGGTGGCGACGACTTCTGCGACGCTTGTGTCGTTTCGGACGATGTGGATGTCTTTGGTCATGATGTCTCTTACTACGACATTACTTGCCATGTTTGATGTTCTCCTAACGGGAGTAGACAGAAGTCGTTGGGGTTTATCAATTTTTTGTTGCTTGGCTATGTCGGACATTTGGTAACACAAAATAGTGATTTAGGAAGCTCTTGGCAATACTACATTCTCTGGTCAAGGATCCGTAGGTGTAAGTTCTTGCTGGAGAAAGAAGCTGATTATAACATTTGCGGCAAAATGAAAATGCTGGCATGCCAAAAAAAGGGAGAGTAACAAATTCACAATCTACTAGCAATCTTCCTCTTTCTAGCTGCAACTGCAATTCCGACTGCACCCACTACTATTGCTATGATTATGACTGCCATGACAATATAGCTAATAGGAATTTGCACCACATTTGGCAGGTTCTGGCTTTGAGTTTGTGGATTTGACGAAGTAGGAGCAGCAGTATTTGATTGTGTCATAACCTGCGAAGCTGATGGCGTCGCTGTTGGTTGTAGAGTGGGCGGATTCGTCACGCTTATCGATATGTGTCTTGATGATGCTGACACCACAGAAGAGTCTTTAGTATCTTCAACGGTTGCATAGACATCGTAGTTGCCAGCTTGAGTTGGACTAAGTACAAAGGTTGAAGTAGTAGTTCCAGCTTGGACTCCATTCACGAACCATCCGAATTTGTACGCCCCTGTTCCGCCCGTAGCAGAGGCTGTGAACGTAGTCTCTTCACCTATTTGCATTGAAGTCCCTGAACTGGAGATGTCCAAAGTTAAAGGCTTAGGTGTCACAGTCACAGGCACTGGAACCGAGTTAGCTCGCACATTGGGATATAACGCATCTTGAACAACGACATCGATGACATGCTCGCCCAAGTCCGTTGGATCAGCCGGATTGAAGACAAAACTTGCTGATTGTGCACCAGTTATGTCGCTTCCGTTAGAACGCCATTGATAGTTATATGAGCCTGAACCGCCCGTAGCAGATGCACTGAATTGTACCTGTTGACCTAGTTCCATTTTAGTCGGCACGTTGGGGTTAATGCTCACATAGACTATGGAAACATTGACTCTGTTTGAATACGAAATCGAACCATCGCCCATAGTGTTGTACATCTGTAAGTAGTAAAGCCCTGTGCCTAACCCTGTAACGGTGTAAGTATTCTGCGTGCGGTCGGTTAACGTCTCTAGAATTGAGTACGGTCCGTCTGGTCCGACAGTACTCATCTGAATCGTGTAGCTCTTGAACGGTACAAGCGTAGAGTAGATGTTGCTATCACTCCACGAAAGGCTTACAGTAGTCGCCGTCTGAACGGTAATTGAGAGACTTGGATTAAACGTTGTTGACACTTGATATGTGTTGGAATTGGCGCTCCCAAACCAGTCACTGTCTTTTATGTAAAACCAGTAGTCGGTAGCTGGCGAAAGATTCCTGACAGCATAGGTTGTTACCGATTTGTCGCCTGTGCTCCAAACCAGTTGAAAAGGACCATTCACGCCATTTGATGAGAAAAACAGTTCGTATTTCGAAAACACAAGGTCTGAAGACTTGCTCCAAGACAAGGTTATGGTTGTTTGGGTCCTTCCAGATCTACCCAATGACAATGTCGCTGCGGCACTGGCCATGTTTAACGGGAACACTGAACTGCACAAGAGAAGCAACAGAAGAACAGACAGAAACACAACTTCTCCGATTGCATTCTTCCTTTCTCCCATTGCAATCATCGGTTGTCCCATATGGCGTCATTGCAGATATAAAACTTGTTGCTTGTCAGAAGCAGCCAATTCACTTGAATTAAACAGAATCAGAAAGCTCATTAACGCGTTCAACTAGACGTTGCGCTTGCCGCAAGCCAAAGAATCCTTGGAAGGAACAAGACTCTGAACAGCGACAAACCAGACAAAGACACGAACAACTTTCAGCAAAGCCTAGACGACGCGCAGAGCTACGCTGAAGTCTGGCAGACCGTCAAAGACACTACAGATTATGCGCTGGGTAAGCGGCGTAGCAGCATAATGCTGTTCTTGGATGACCTGCCGCTTCAGCTGGGCGCCTATCATCCAGTGGGTACGAACAACATCGTCCTCAACCGCCGCCTCGTCGAAATCGTCGAAGCCACGCTGAGCAGCAAACGCACGGTTAACGCGCTGGTCTACAACCTGCTCCTGCATGAGTACCTTCACGCCCTAGGCGAACTGTCAGAGGCAGAAGTTCGACACCAAGTCGTCGCCGTAGCCAGCAGGTGCTTCGGCGAAGAGCACATCGTCACGGTTCTCGCCCGCAAGTCGCCGTGGATACTGCTCAAGGACATCCCGCTCGAGTCAGCCAGAGCTCCCAGGCGTGTCATGCAGATAGTCAGGGACTTCGAGAAAACCGACAAGTACATAGTCTAAACCGTCCAACTCCTTAGACCTGCAACGTACCAACTGCGCATCCCATCTGTCGCTATGAGATATGCCTCCGCGGAGTTGGAAAAGACATATAATCCACTCGAGACATCCCTAAATGTTCCCTGAAAGGCTGCGACTAATCGATGCAAGGTTCAACCAACCCTCCTAAATTGTCAGTCAAGACTGTGCTGCTACCCATAATAGGCCTAGTCGCGTTCTTCCTGTACCTCCTGCTCTTCAACGTGGACATCCCGCAAATTCTCGCCACAGCACAACGCGCCAACCCCCTACTATTCACTGCCGCCGTCCTCGTCAGCCTTGTGGAAGTATTCTTCTACGCCGCTTCCTGGCGAGCCATCCTCAACTTCCTCTCGGTGAAAATCTCCGTCGTCCGCAGCTACCTCTACGTCTGGTACGGCATATTCATGGACATCGTCATCCCAGCCGAGTCAATAAGCGGCGAACTCTGCCGAGTGTATCTCGTCAACAGAGAACAAGACGGAACCAGCGGAAAAGCCGTCGCTTCAGTCGTCACCCAGAGGCTTCTGGGCATGAGCATGAACGTCATCTTCCTCGTCGCGGGCATAGGACTCCTCTTCTCCGAAGCAAGAGTCGACCCCCTCATATTCAACACGATTCTGTTTTTCGCTGCCGCCATCACAGCTCTCATCGCTGTCATCATTCTCGTCAGCGCCAAGGAAACTTGGAGCCTCAAAGCCATCCACGCGGCCATCCGAGTGGGCGAGTTCATCACGCGCGGAAAATGGAAGCGACTCAACCAGCTCAAGGAGGAGGCGGTTCGAGACGCAAAAATCTTTCACGACTCCATGAAGGCATTCATCCACCGCCCCAAAACGCTCATCCTGCCATCGCTACTTGTCGGGCTCAACTGGGTGTGCAGCCTCGTAGTGCCCTACCTTGTGTTTCTGTCTCTGGGGTTCCAGGTTCCCCTGAGCGCGCTCTTCATAACCTCCGCCATAGTCGTCGCCGTCAAATCCATCCCCATCGGCATCCCGTTCGAGGTTGGTCTCCCAGAGATAACCATGACCACACTCTTCACTTCACTGCTGGGCATCCAGTACGCGGGCATCTGCGCTACTGCGACTATACTCAGCAGAATCATAACTCTCTGGCTAAGGTTCGCCATCGGCTTTGCTGCGCAGCAGTGGGTCGAGCTCAAACCTGTCTGCTTCCCACAGACGTGTCCGCCTGCGGAAAAACCCTAAAAGACGCTTCTGCCTTAACCCTTGCCGCAGGGCAGACCATGACAGTGCAGATTGAGGGAGCCTCGGTTCGGCAGCTCGACGAGTTGTACAAAATCGAGAAGCAGTGCTTCCAGAAAGAAGCCTTCTCAAGACAGCAAATCAGCAGCTTGCTCTCTGATTACAACTCGGTCAGCCTCGCAGCGAAGGTCGACGGTAAAACCGCGGGCTTTATCATAGGTTACGTGGAGATGAAACAGAACTTCCCCGTCGGGCACATTCTTACATTGGACGTTGCGCCGCCTTTCCGCCGAAGGGGAGTGGGCGAGACACTGCTTTGCGAGATGGAGGAAATCTTTCGGAGCAGAGGGATAGGCGAATGCATTCTGGAGGTGCGGGAGGACAATGCTGCTGCTTTGAGGTTGTATGAAAAGCTCGGGTACAAAGCAATCGCTCGGCTGGACAATTATTACCATGGTGCTCATGGACTCTACCTAAGGAAAAACCTGCAACAAGTCCGTGCTGATGCAACAGGCGGTTGACCGCTGGTTTTCACGACACAAACCCTTAAAAATGATGAACCCCTTAGCTACAGGAGGGGCGAATGAGACCTGTCCACCAGACAGCGCACCGAGCAAACCTTCGTGAGGACAATTGTTGTTCTGATACGCAACACAACTTGGCGATGCGGAAAGCTTGAGCGGTCCATCGTGAGGCACCTGCATAAGCGGCACGAGAACTTCGGCAACTCCGAGACGTCCGTCAGGGACATGATGCACAACCTCAACCTGGCGGGCGAGAAACGAAACGAGTTCTTGGATGCCCTCAGACGCCTTGAAAAGAGAAACATAGTGAGACTACTGTAGAAAACGCAGTCGTCCTCTCACATGCTCTTTTTTATTTCACGAGTTTCTTCGCGCTTCCAATCCACATCTTCACGAGTTTCTCAGAAACCGCAAGCTTCGCCGCCAAGTCCGCTGAAGAAGCGTTTGCCAGTTCCTGCACGCTGTTGACGCCGTTAGCTTTCAGCATGTCCGCCCACTTGGCGTTTATGCCTCGTATCTGCGTAAGCTCCATGCCAACCGTCGAAGTCACTGCTGGTTCCGCTGCAGGTGGGGACACCTGTGCCTCTGCGGGAGCAGGAGCCGGTGCAGCCGTTGCGGGTGCCTCTGCGGATGTCGCAGGAACGAGAGGCTCCTTCGCTGGGGGTGTCTCCATCAGGGGAGACTCAGCTTTCGGGACCATGGCAACAGTCGCTTCCACCGCAGTTGGCGCCGGAACCGCCTGAGGTTCGGGCTCGGGCTTGGGTGGCGTCGGCGGAGCAGCTGAAGCGGGTTTAGCTTTCGGCTTCAGGAGGTACCCAGCACTTGCCAGCAAGAAACCCACTATGATGGTTGATATGGCATAGAGGGGTCCGACGTAACCGACGGATACTGCTCCTACAATGAAGAATACTATGGCCAACACGTAAAGAGCGTAGTCTGTGCGCATGTCTTATCTCCAGCCAGACTATCTGCATTGGGACAGCTTAAATAATTTTCTACCCCACCCAGAAGCGAGTGAGGCGAGCCTACTTCAGGAGTTGCGATCCGCTGGGCGGCGGCTTAATCAATCCCGCCTTCATGAGCTGCGCTGTCGACTCCCGAGCGTTCCGGATGATGCTGCTGGCGCGTTCATACAGTTCTTGCCTGCTCGGTTTCACCCTGGCTACACCTTGCTCTATGGACTTGAGGGCGCAGGCTACGGCTTCTCGCGGGAAAACCTCCCACTCCTCCATTCTCGGGAGGATGTCGCGTTCGTGTACGCCTCGCTCCTCAGCGAACTTCGCGAGTTCTGTGGCTGCGGCGATGCACATGTCATCCGTGATTGTCTTTGCCTTTACGTCCAAGACGCCGCGGAAGATGCCTGGAAAGCCCAAGCTGTTGTTGACTTGGTTAGGGAAATCGTTCCGGCCCGTGGCCACAATCCGTGCCCCTGCCTCTTCGGCTTCCCAGGGCCAGATTTCTGGAATTGGGTTGGCGCAGGCAAAGATGATTGCGCCGTCAGCCATAGTTTTCACCCACTCTGGCTTGATGGTGCCGGGTCCCTGCTTGGAGGCAGCCACGACGGCGTCCACGCCCTTGAAGCCTTGAGCTGTGTCGCCTGTTCTGTCTTCGCTGTTTGTCATCTGGGCTAACTCGTATTTCCACGGGTCCTCCTCTCGGGTGATGTCTGTTCGGTTCTTGTGGACGACGCCTTTGGAGTCGACTAGGAGGATGTTGCCTGGTTTCACGCCCCAGCGCATGAGGACGTAGGCTGTGCGGACGTTCGCCGCGCCCACACCTACAAGCGTTATGGTGACGTCTTTGGGTTTCTTGCCTACCAGCTTGAAGCCGTTCATGAGACCCGCCAAGATGACCGTGGCGGTGCCTTGCTGGTCGTCATGCCAGACCGGAATGCTCAGCTTGTCCCGCGCTTTCTCCAGGACGTGGAAGCACTTGGGCTTCTCGATGTCTTCGAGGTTTATGCCGCCAAAGGTCGGCTCCAGCAGTTCGCAGGTGCGCACGATGTCTTCGGGGTCCTTGGTTCGAAGGCAGACAGCCACTGCATCCACGCCGCCGAGGTACTTGAACAACATGGCTTTGCCCTCCATGACGGGCATGGCGGCTTCGGGTCCTATGTCGCCTAAGCCCAAGACGCGCGTGCCGTCCGAAATGACAGCCACGCTGTTCCATCGGTTCGTCAACTCGAAACTTTTGTCTGGGTCTGCCTGTATTATTCGGCAGGGTGCGGCAACGCCCGGGGTGTACCAGACGGCGAAGTCATCGGGACTCGTTATAGCGCATCGGGGCATGACCTGCATCTTGCCCTCGTAGAACTTGTGCATGTCGGGAGAAATGATGGCGGGTTTCTTGGCTTTCGCCAGCAACTCTTCCACCGTCGGCTTGGCTGGAGCTTTTTCGGGAACCATTCTTGGTTTCACCTGTTCAAGCAGTGAGAACTCCGTGTGGCGTTAAAAAGCCTTTCTTATTACCAAAGCAAGTTCTTGCTGTCGCATCCTTTGCCATTTCTTCGCTTAAGTCGGACAATAGTTGCAGCGGCAAAGCTTGAAAAAAACATAAAACCATTTCCACCTAAATACAGCAATATAGGGGGTTCGTGCATCGTCTTTACAGCGCTCAAAGCAGTGGTGAGCGGAATACTGCTCTTCGCAGCTGGCTTGGCGTGGGTGGCGGGTTACATCCTGCTCCCTGGAATGCTCTGGGGTGCTGGACTCAGCGGCTTAGGTGGACTGCTGGCTCCATTCGGGCTGATACTCCTGGGAGCCTTGCTTGTAGTCGCCGGCTTCGTCGATGCTCAAGGTAAGAATCGTAAACGGAAACGACGCGAAGAGCCACTTCCGTCGCCAGATCAATAGTCATCTCATTCAACCTCCAGAATCAGGTTTCGGTGGAATCCGAAAGTTTTATTCAACTGTTCCCTTCCAATTAGGGGAAAGAAAAAACAAAGAGAGGTTATCAAATGACCAAGAAACAACTACAGGGTTCCAGCAGGACTCTCGTCGCCGCAGTTCTCGTCGTCATCATCGTTGTGGGCGTTGCGGTCGGAGCCTTCGTGCTGCTCAACAACAATCCAGTTTCAACTGCCTCGCCTACCTCAACTCCGAGTCCTACGAGTACTCCAAATCCTACACCCACACCGACGCTGACAGCAACCCCAACAGCTTCTCCAACTCCGGGCGACGTCTTCAGCGGACCCCGCGTCCTCTTGGTCACAAGCATGGGAAACATAACGCTCCAGATGCGCACCGATATGCCCATAACGACGGGCAACTTCCTGAACCTGACGAGGATGGGCGTGTACGATGGTACCATTTTCCACCGCGTCATCGAGGACTTCATGATCCAGGGCGGCGACCCCACGGGCACAGGGTACGGCGACCCCCGCTACCCCAACATACTTGACGAATACACGAGCAACAACCGCAACCTCAGGGGAACGATAGCCATGGCAAACACAGGCAGACCCAACAGCGGAAGCACCCAATGGTTCATCAACACCGTCGACAACGGCGACCGCTACCCAGGTTTCGACAGCAGCTACCCAGTCTTCGGCAAAGTCACAGCAGGCATGGATGTCGTGGATGCGATTTCAAAGGTAGCAACGAGCGCCAGCGACAAGCCTCTGCAGGATGTAACGATGATAAAAGCTGAAGTCCTGCCTTAACCCTCAACCGTCCGCCGCGAAGGCTGAGACAGCAAACGATTCTCTGAATCTTTTTTCAAGTCCGAAAAACAAGAAAAATGAACTAAAAAGAAACAAGAAATCGGAACTAGTATCGGTTCCGATCTCGGTAGCCGCCACCGCGTCCGCCGCCGTAGCCGCCGCCACCTCGCCTTCCACCGTATCCACCGCCACCGCCGTAGCCGCCGCCACGTCCACCGCCGAATCCGCCTCTTCCGCCTCTGAATGGCCTGCGCTGTTGTTCGTACGTCTTGCTGGAGACGTTGTTCTCCGTGTTGACCTCAGCTGCGAGTGGCTCTTTGGCCATTTCGAGTTTGCCGTACTTTCCTATGTTGAGTCTCATGTTACCCTTGAAGAGTGTGACGTAACCGTTTTCGACGCGAATCGTATCGCCTTCATTTACCTTCTCGATGTTGTCGTCCCAGAGCGTGAGGTATATGCTGCCTGTCTCGTCGCCCACGAGGGCGTCGCAGACTTTGTGGGCTGAGCCGTCTCTGCCCATGGGAATTTCTCTGATTTCACTCTTGGAAACTACTTTGGCTGTAACGTTAACTGCCCTTGACTGTGGGGTTAACTCGCCTACTTTGGCTTCAACTGGTTGCCTTTTGTTTTCGAAAAACCCTTCGACTGCCAATCTAATCAAACACCTTGTGTATTTTTGGTCAAGCAAGAGTAGAAGCTTGTGGACTCTTAAGGTTTGCGGTATGTTCTTGTAGACGTTTTGCGGTTGCAGATGCCTACACAGAACAGTTCAGCCTATAAGCTTGCAAGCAGCATTGAAGAGTATGAAGCGGTGGCTGGTTGCAGGCGCTGTCGTTGCAGCCGTGGCGCTTGCCTTAACCGGAGCGATGTTCGTTTCGTTGACGAATAAGCCGCCTGCTCCCGCAGCCGTTCAGTACACATACGCGGTCGTTCAGGCTTACCCGCATGACGCGGCTGCGTTCACGGAAGGCTTAGCTGTACAGGATGGCGTGCTCTACGAAAGCACAGGACTCTACGGCGCGTCTTCCGTTCGCCGCGTAGACCTCGAAACAGGCAGGGTTCTACAGGAGGTCCCGCTGTCACCCGACCTGTTCGGTGAAGGCTTAACCATTGTTGACGACACGGTGGTGCAGCTGACTTGGCAGGAGCACATAGGCTTCTTGTACGACAAGCAATCGCTCAGCCTAGAGCGCAGCTTCACGTATCCAATGGAAGGGTGGGGGCTCACATACGACGGCAATCAGCTAATCCTGAGCAACGGCTCAGACACCCTGACATTCCTCAACCCAGCAACGTTCCAGCAGGTGGGGGAAGTTCAGGTGCGTGATGGCAGCTCTTCGGTGGCGAACCTGAACGAGCTCGAATACGTCAACGGCGACGTGTACGCGAATGTGTGGATGGAGAAGCGCATAGCCGTAATCAACCCGCAGGATGGGCGGGTCAAAGCTTGGATAGACTTGACTGGGCTTCAAGGCACAGCAATTCTGTCTCCAGAGTCGGTCCTCAACGGAATCGCCTATGACTCCAAGGCGGGCAGGCTGTTCGTGACTGGAAAGAACTGGCCACAACTGTACGAAATAACCCTAAAACCACGGTTGTGAACGCTACTCTCCTTTGACCTCTGCAGTGGACCTTCCCAGAATGAGACCGGCAGCGACGGAATAGGAGACACACCGTACGTCATTGACGCGAGCAATCGAGACAGATATCCATTGATGGGTCAAAACGAAAGGCTCTACACTTGACTTTTCTCTAGAGCCGAACCCAGCGACCGTGGGACAGTCAGTCACTCTGGAAGGCAACCTCGTGGACATCACCAACAACCCTATCGAAAACGCACCCCTAGAGTTGTGGGCTAGAATCGGCACAGGCGCATGGCAGTATCCACGAACGCTACAGGCTCGTTCCAAGCGTCAGACTCAGTCGGGTCAGCGGGCACCTATCAGGTCGCCGCCGTCTACTGGGGCACAGGCAAGTACAGCCTGAGCTACAAAATCGAAACCCTAGTTGTCAGCTCATAGCAGCAGCACGCCAAGCTCAAGTTCGAGGCAAATCTGACATCAGATTTCAACAGCATCCAAATGCAGATTTCTCGCTGTTCCCACACTGTAGGACGAAGTTGCCCAACTGCTAAAACGGAGTTCATAGGAGTCAGCCTCCGAACGCCGCAACCACCAAACAACTCCGTACCCGAGAAGGAAACAACTACAACCTTTTTTTTAGGTGTTAACAATTGTCCTAAAAACACTTATTAGCAATTCAGAATCGTTAATAGCCATCCAATTATCAAGGAGAGAAACAGAGGCAACAAAAATGTGCGGAATTTTCGGCTGCATAACAAAAGACGAAAACGTGGCACCAATCATACACGCTTCCCTGAAACGGCTTGAGTACCGCGGCTACGACTCCGTCGGTATAGCAACCGTACACAACCAGGAAGTCTTCGTCAAAAAGGACCAAGGAAAAATCGACGATGTCCACCGAATCCTTAACCTCGACGACTTGCCCGGAAGCGTGGGCATCGGCCACACCCGATGGGCAACACACGGCGCGCCCCTCAAAGTCAACGCACACCCACACACCGACTGCACCGGCCAGATCGTTGTCGTCCACAACGGCATCATCGAAAACTACGCCGAGCTGAAGGCGGAACTAGAAAACCGAGGACACACCTTCGTCTCCAGAACAGACACCGAAGTCGTCCCCCACCTGATAGAAGAAACACTCAAGAAAGACCCCAACATGAGCCTAGCCCAAGCCCTCATGGAAACAGCCAGAAGACTCGACGGCTCCTACGCACTGGCGGTCCTCTCAGCCAAAGAACCCGACAAAATCGTCTGCGCCCGAAACGAAAGCCCTCTCGTCCTGGGCGTGAACGACACAGCCAGCTTCTGTGCCTCCGACCTTACCGCTTTTCTGCCCATGACCAACAAGGCAATTATGATCAATGACGGAGAACTCGTCATCCTTACCGCTGGGGGCTACGAGATAAGACGAATCCAAGACGGCAGCCTAGTCACCCGCGAGCCGAAAATCATCGACTGGACACCCGAGATGGCGGTCAAGCAGGGCTACCCGCACTTCATGATTAAAGAGATTCACGAGCAGCCCGAGACGCTGCGGAACACGCTGAGAATGCAGGCGCACTACTTGGACTTGATTTCCACGTTCCTTGACCGCGCCAACGAAGTCTTTTTCGTGGCATGCGGCACAAGCTACCACGCGTGCCTCGCCGCGTCGTACATGTTCTCGAAACTCGCGTTCCTGCCAACTTATCCTGTTTACGCGTCGGAGTTCATCGAGCAGCACGGCAAGTCGGTGAACATCGACAGCACCATCCTCGCCGTGAGCCAGTCGGGCGAAACCGCAGACACCCTCGCAGCCGTCACCGCTTCGCAGCAACGCGCCGCCACCATTCTGGGGTTGACGAACACCATCGGCTCAACGCTGACCAGAGTCTCCAGAGTCTACATAGGCCAGCAGTCGGGTCCCGAAATCGGCGTGGCAGCCACGAAGACTTTCACTTCGCAGCTTTCCGTGCTGGCCCAACTCGCCATCAGGCTTTCGACGAAGCGGGGCAAGGTCTCGCAGGACGATATGGACTACCTGGCGGACAGGCTGGAGAAGCTGCCTGAAACCGTCGAAGCCATCATCCTAACGCAGGAACAGAAAATCAAGCAACTCGCGAAGAAGTACCGCAACGCCCACATCTTCTTCTTCCTAGGCAGGGGAATCAACACGGCAACAGCGTACGAGGGCAGACTGAAACTCATGGAGATAGCCTACGTACCCGCCATAGCGTTCCCCGCGGGCGAGAGCAAGCACGGTCCCATCAGCCTAATCGAGCCGGGGTTCCCAGTGGTTTTCATCTGCGCACGCGACGGGCAGACGCACAAGACGCTCATCGGCAACATCATGGAGATGAAAGCTCGCGGCGCTTCCATAATCACCGTAATCGAGGAAGGCGACGAAGAAATCAAAGCCCTAAGCGATGACTACATCGAAGTCCCGAAAGGCATCCCCGAGGTGCTTTCGCCTATTCCGTTCGTGATTCCGCTGCAGCTGCTGGCGTACTACATGGCGGTGGAGAAGGGCATCAACCCGGACACGCCAAGGAACCTAGCGAAATCCGTCACCGTAAAGTAGCGCCTTCACATCCTCTTTCTGATTCTCTATTCGAAATCCACATACGTTAAAAGGCACTCCCACACACTACTACCCATGGTGCTCCCTTTGGAGAAGGCGGACTGGGAGAAACTCGTAGACAGCCTTGTGAAACAGGGCATCCTGCGCACGCCACGAGTCATAAAAGCCATGCGCACCGTATCCCGCACCAAGTTTCTACCCCTAGACATGCAAGGCTACGCCTCATCGGACACACCGCTCCCCATCGGGTCAGGGCAAACAATCTCAGCACCCCACATGGTCGCCATAATGAACGAAGCGCTAGACCTCGACGTGGGGCGCAAGGTGCTGGAAGTCGGCGCGGGCTCAGGTTGGCATGCAGCCACGATGGCCGAAATTGTCGCGCCCAAGGAAGCGCCGCGAAGCGAGTGGGGACGCATCTACACCGTCGAAATCATCCAAGCGCTAGCTGAAACAGCGAGAAAAAACATCATGAACGCGGGATACGGCGACCGCGTAACCATCATCAACGCCGACGGTTCCAAGGGATACTCTGAAAAAGCGCCATACGACCGCATCGTGGTCACGGCAGCCGCGCCCAGAGTGCCTAAGCCGCTCGTGGACCAGCTGAAGTCTGGCGGAACCATGCTTATCCCTGTCGGCAGCGCCTTCCTGTTCCAAAGCCTCATGAAGCTCGTCAAGCAATCCGACGGCACAATCCGAGAGGAAAACCTGGGCGGAGTGGCGTTTGTCCCCCTGACTGGCGAATACGGGCGAGGGTTCTAGCCGAACCATTTCTCCAGCGTCGTCTTGCCCTTCTGCTTCTGGACGCCCGCCTGCATCTTCTCGAGGGCTTTGCGGACACGGTCTTCGCTGAAGTCCTTCTGGCGAACGAGGAAGTCAACAATGCCCGCCACATCCGGTGCCTTCCACTCAAGGCGATACGTGTCAGTAACTTGAGGGTGGAGGAAGATTTCGCGTATGCTCTCGGGCGGATGCGGAAACTCAGCGTTCTTGATGTGGGGTAGCGCACGCTCCAGTGCGCCATGTTCCTTCACGAGCTTCAGCGCGGTTTTCGGTCCCAAGCCTCGGATGCCGTCGGGATTGAAGTCGGTGCCGATGAGTATGCCCACATCAATGAGCTGCTCGTACGTGATGCCCAGTGCCTTGAGGACGTCTGCGAGGACGATGATTTCGGGGATAACGTCGACGTAGATGTTCTTGCTGGGCAGCTTCCGCCTGCCCGAAATCGTGATGTTCCTGATGAGGCGTGGTGCGCCGAAAAGGAGGCTGTCGTAGTCTTGGCTGCCGCAGTAGTCCGTCTCGCCCTTCCGTGTCATGTGCGCCGCCTGCGCTTCGCCTTCGCTAGGCGCCTGCACCCACGGCAACCCCATCAGGTCGAGGAGTTTCTTGGCGTCTTCCTCCATGTAATCCTTCATGCTCGTCGTGGCTTGAGCGAGCATCCGCATCTTGGGTATGTCGCCTCGGGCAACCGCTTTCTCGTAGTGCCGCGCGGCTTCGATTTTGACTTCTCGGCGCCGCTGAATCTCAGCTGCCTTCAGGACGGGCGGCGTGCCGTCGAACACGTAAATCGGCTTGATTCCCATCTCCACCAGATTGCTCGTCCTGTACAGCAAGCCACTGAGGTGGCTCGTCACCTTGCCAGAATTGTCCTTCAGGGGCGTGCCGTCGGGCTGGCGTATGATGGCAAGAAACTGGTACAGGGCATTGTAGGCATCTATGGCTATGCTTTTGCCGCCTAAATCCTCAAGTCTGGCCTGAACTATCGGGACGATACCTCTGAGGTCTACGCCCAAAACCCATCACGCATAGACAATGGCTTAGAACCTGTTTAATAAACTTGCTAATAGCAGACTGCGCTCCTTGCGGGAGATTCACGTTTGCCTCGGACTGGAGTTTTCGACGGATTTGTGAAAGTATAAATTCAAGTTATACATTTGTATAACTTGCGGTTAGACCATGCTTGAAGAAAATAGAAAAGTTGGTCCAAAAGGGCAAGTCGTCATCCCACGAGCAATACGAAAAGCCCTGAAGATGGAACCAGGCACCAGCGTTGTGGTGAGCTTGGAAGACGACAAGGTGGTGATGAGGAAACCTACCTTCGACGCTGTAGCTGTTTTTGAAAGAGCCGCTAAGAAAATTCACTACAACAAGGAAATAAACCCTCACGAAGCTTACGAAGAGTCACTGGAAGAGAGAACCAGCCGTGCTCTATCTCGACTCTAATATCTTCATATACGCAGCTATAGACACGAAAGAACAGGGAAAAAAAGCGAAAGCTCTGCTCAAAAAAATCCAGCTGAGCGAAGAAAAGGCAGAGACCTCAGCATTGACCTACGATGAGGTTTTCTGGGCAGTAAAGAAGCACGATTTAGAGACAGCCGTCAATGTCTGCGAAGCGCTCCTGGACTTTCCCAACCTGAAAATTGTTCCTGCCGATAGAGAATTAGCTTTCTCAGCGTTACGTCTTGTCAGGGAATGCGGTCTCGACCCAAGAGACGCTTTGCATGCTGCCACGGCTTTGGCGGAAAAAGCAGACTGCATAGTCTCGACGGATGCTCATTTCGGCAGGGTTACAGGACTGAAACGGCGAGACCTATAGTCATGCAACGGATCGGCACGTCTCTGCCTGACGGCGAAGCCAAGAGCCAACTGGGCACGCAGCAGTCTTAGTTCGTTTGCAGGATCTGGCTGTCTGCGGTCAACCCTGCAATTGCGACATCTGCGTTTTCTGCAGTTTGAGCCTTGGGTTGAATGTTCAGAGGAAGGACTACTGTGAATGCAGTTCCTTCCCCGAGAGTGCTCTGTACGTGGATTCTTCCGCCGTGTGCTTCGACGATGCGTTTGCAGATGGGGAGGCCGAAGCCCATGCCCTTGGCTTTGGTCGTGAACAGCGGGGTCCACACTTTGCTCATGGTCTCCTGTGTCATGCCTGTGCCCGTGTCTTCAAGTCTTATTTCCGCGTTGCCCTGCGTTTCTGTGCTTGTTATGGTTAGGGTTCCGCCGTCAGGCATGGCTTCAAAGGCGTTTTTGAGGAGGTTGATGAAGACGCGCATCATTTTTGCCGTATCAACCCACAACACTGGAACTTCACGGGTGTGGTCGATGAGGTTGATATTTTCGGGTTTGGGCAGGTCCGCTAGCGCTTTTGCCACTAAGGTCTTTGGAGTGGTTTCTTCAGTTTCTAGTCTTATTTCTCTTGAGTAGTCGAGGAGGTCGCCTATAATCTTGTTCGAGTACTCAACGCTTCTTTCTATTGTTTCCAGCATTTCTTTTTCGGAGCCGTTCGGGTCTTTTGCGCGTTTCAGCTTCAGGTAGTAGGCTGCGCCCTGTATGCTTGTCAGTGGATTCCGTAGGTCGTGTCCTATCATGCCGGCGAGTTCGCCGATTGTTGCGAGGCGTTCGGCTTTGACAATTTTCTCTTCGTACTGTCTCCGTCTTGTAAGGTCGTGGATGATGAGGATTAGGCCGAGGGTTTTTCCTTTTTTGTTTTCTATGGTGGAGATGGAGATGGCGACGGGTTTTTGGGTGGCGAGTTTGGTTTTCATGTATGTTTCGTGGTTGCGGATTTCCAGTTTTCCCGCTGCACTCTTGAGCATGTTTACTGTTTGTTCTTCGGTCAGCAGTTGGTACACCGTTTTTCCTGTCAACTCGTTTTCTGCGTAGCCCAAGAGGTTGGCGACGCTGGGGTTCGCTCGAAGGATTCGGCCTTCAGGGTTCGTTAGTATGAAGGAGTCGGGCATGGTTGCGATGATGTTCTCCGCTGCCATTGCTGGGCTGATGTTGAAGAGCCCGTATTTCCAGATGGCGTAGACGACGAAGACGCAGAGGATAGCGTTTGAACCGCCACCGGTATGGGGAATGGACCAGCCGAACAGGAGGGAGGCTGCTTTAGAAAGTACTGTCAAGACTATAGGGTAGGTTAAGGCTATGGTGATCACTTTGGCTTGTTGTTTCTTGCTTTCTTCACCAGCTTTAAAGTAGTATCTGCCGCACAAGAAGATTGAAGCAGAGGATACAATTGCTGACCAGATGTTGCTCGCGATGTTGATCCAGTTTCCTGCGCCGGGCAGGGTGTAGCCCCATTCGCCAAGAACTGGGAATCCCGAAAGCTGATCAGTAGTCAAGTCGAACAGCGAAAAGAGCAGCGCCGGCAAGTACAGAATGATGTAGCTGCGTTCATCGGTGGCGAGGCTGTTTTCAGTGAAGACCAGAGTGAACTGAAGCAGCAAGGCAGGGAAGAAGGACCACAGGAACCCGATTTTGTTCCAGAGATAAGCTGCCTCAGCGTTCTCCGCCGTTAGGACCATGAAAGTGGTGAAGGCGGAGTAGGCGCCGAACAGGATGGCGTAGATGAATATCCGGTTCAGAGGATCTTTTCGGTTGAAGAAGTACACAAAGACTGCGAGGAGGAGGCAGATGACGCCGCCCGCGAGGGCAAACCAAGCGAAAAGACTCAGCAAGTCACGTTACACTCCATGGTTGCTTCCGGCAAATAGCATA
Organism: Bathyarchaeia archaeon; assembly: GCA_041946875.1. Classification (GTDB taxonomy): domain Archaea; phylum Thermoproteota; class Bathyarchaeia; order Bathyarchaeales; family Bathycorpusculaceae; genus JADGNF01. Next base: position 17,345 of record JBHGBG010000024.1, on the reverse strand, counting down.
GTCTCGCGATGAAAGGGGGTCAACCTCTGCTCCAACCATCATGACGATAATGTCTCGTGGAGGGAATTTATGCGGTATGAAGACGGAATACAGATTCCAAGCGCAAGCCAAGCAAGCTTTTCAAAGTCACACTGTAGGACAGAAATCTTGATAGCCAGTTTGCTGGAAATACTATCTCCAGAACTCTTGCGAAGAACGAAGTCTTGAACTCTTGGAGACTGAAGGCCATCATATTTGGAGCCTATTAGAAATAGAATGCAGAAACCTATAGAGGGTAGGTCCACCCAGCGCCGGCATTAGCAGAAGCTCATCAGCCTTGCTTGAAGAAACAGGTTAATATGGTGCACCCACGAAGTAGAGCTCGAGTTAGAGACGGGTGAAGAGACATGGCAACATCAAAGAACCGATTCAGAACCGTGGACGAATACATCGCCATGTTCCCAAGAAACATCAGAGACCTCCTGCAGGAACTCAGGCGAACCATCAGGGAGGCAGCGCCTGAAGCCCAAGAGATGATAAGCTACGGTGTACCCGCGTTCAAGCTTCAGGGCAAGGGCTTGGTCTACTTCGGAGGATGGAAAAGCCACGTCGGCTTCTACGTGGGAACATCCGCGATTGAAGCCTTCAAAAAAGAGCTGTCACCGTTCAAGCTGGCGAAAGGTACCATTCAGTTTCCGCTGGATAAGCCGATTCCGTCTGAACTAGTGAAGAAAATCGTGAAGTTCAGAATTAAAGATGAATGCAAAGAAGATATAATCTGAGACGCAAGCTGATTGACGACTACTGGCTCGTCATAACGCCCGTCATTCTGGGTTCGGGAAAGCAGTTGTTCGCTGGAAGCAAGAGGCTCAACCTTGAACTCGTGGAAAGCGAGTTTCAAGTCGGGAAATGTCCTCTTCCATTTCAAGCCAACGCAAGGCAGCAGTCAATTGCCAAGGCCCAGCGTCCGCACAATTTCCCTGTAAGCCTGCAGAGCAGATTCTTCGCTGCTCACGTTTTTCATGAGCATGCGCCCCCCGTTGAACAGGCTAACCTCCAAACCCTTGTAATCAAACATCAACGCCAGCGCGGACCTGACCCTCACGCGGAAACCGAGCCTCTGCACAGTCTCGCACACTTTGGCAAGGTCGAGCTTCAGCGCCTTCTCGGGGTTGATGTTCGCCGTGTTCTGCCCGCACAGCCACACCAGCTTCTCCCTCAGCTCTGGCAGCAACGTGCCCTCACAGGCTGGACATCTGACGCGCTTGGCTATGTCAATCGTGGTGAAGGACATGTCGCCAAAGTCACAGATCATCAGTTTCCCCCTCAGGGTGGTGCCTATGCCTGCGACCGTTTTTATGGCTTCGGCGGCTTGCATCGCCCCGATTATGCCAGGCGTGACGCCCAAGACGCCCCGGGTGTCGCACTTGAGCAGTTCGCTGTCTCGCAGGTTCGGCAGCACGCACTCCAAGCAGGGGGTCTCTGGCGGGGAGAAAACGCTGAGGTTGCCTTCCATGCCGATGGCGGCGCCGAAAACGTAGGGGATTTTCAGTTTAACGCAGGCGCGGTTGACGAGGTAGCGGGTTGCCATGTTGTCCAAACCGTCAACCACGCAGTCTACGCCGTCGATTAGCCTTTCCGCGTTGCCGGCGTGCATGTTTTCGCTGATGGGTTCAGCCTTGACGAGTGGGTTCAGCTTGGCTAGGCGCTTCGCCGCCACCTCGGCTTTGGGGTAGTCCAAATCATCTGTGCCGTAGAGGATTTGGCGGTGCAGGTTTCGCAGTTCCACGATGTCCTGGTCGATGAGGCGCAGGTGCCCCACCCCCGCCAGCGTCATGTAGAGGGAGGAAACGGTGCCCAGTCCGCCGACGCCCACGACGGCGACCTTGGATTCTGCCAGTTTCTTCTGCCCTTTGGTGCCGAGTTCTTTCATGATGACCTGTCGGCTGTAGTACTCTCGGCTGAAGGACTCTTTCTTCTGGCTATTCGTGTCCTTGGCGCTCCTAAGCTTGTATTGTCTCATCCAGTTTTATACCTGCCTTTTTTCGCGAACTGCCGCTCGTAGATGGCGCGAACCCGCTGGATAGTATCAGCTTGTTCTGGGCTTTTGTCGTCTCGGATGCGGGTAATCCTAGCGAACCGCAATGCCATGCCACTCTTGTACTTGGGGCTTCGTTGTATCTCGTTGTACGCCACTTCCACAACCACCTTCGGCAGCACCACCACGCGATTCCGCTCCTGCCGAACCGCCAATGCCTGCAACCGCTTCGTCATCTCGACGATTTCCTTGTCGGTTAAGCCTTTGAACGTCTTGCCCAGCGTCAAGAACTCGCCACTTTCCGTATCGCGAGCGGACAGGTAATAGTCTGAAAGCCACTCGTGCCTGCGCCCATAGCCCCACTCGGCTGCCGTGATAACCAAGTCCAACGACTCCAGGACGGGTTTGATTTTGAGCCAGCGTTTGCCGCGGGTGCCCGGCGTGTAGGGGCTGTCGAGTTTCTTCGCCATCAAGCCCTCGTGCCCCGCGTCCATGGCGGCTTCAAGGAAGACTTGTGCCTTGGTTTCGCTGTTTGTGACGAGTTGCGCCGTGAGCGGGACGGTCCCTGCGTTTTCCGCCAAGACCCGTCTGCGTTGCGTGTAGGGTTCTTGAATTAGACTCCTGCCGTTCAGGTAGAGGATGTCGAACAGGTAAAGCCTCAGGGGAATTTGCTCCGCCGCCGCAGCTACGCCGCGGATTCGCTTGAACCTGCGCATTAGATGCTGAAAGGGAATGGGCACGCCCTTCCTGTCTACAGCCACAACTTCGCCTTCGAGGATAGCTTCCTTCGCAGCTACGTTAGCCTTGATTAGCTCAACGACTTCGGGCAGGCTCTGCGTCACATCCGTAAGTCTCCTGCTGAAGACGCGCACCTCGTCGCCGAGTTTGTGGATTTGGACCCGGGCACCGTCGTACTTGTACTCGAAGTCAGTCTCGCCGCCGTGTTCCTTCAGCGCCGACGCCACGTTGTCCGCAGTCTGCGCCAGCATAAGCTGGACGGGACGGAAGACTCTGAACCCGATTTTCAGGAGGCTTTGTTCGCCGCCCGTCTTCGCTAAGGCTGCAACCTCGCCCACGTCGCCCAATGCCATGCTTGCCCGTTGCACCGTCGCCAGCGGAACCTGGAAAGCCTTGGCAACAGCCTGCTCCATCAATCCCTCGTGGAGACCCGTGCGCATCTCGCCTATGAACACCTTCACGAGGTACTTCGCCTCCAGCGGGGAGGCTTGACTCAAGAGCGCAGTCGTCAGGCGGTCCTTCTTCTCTCGCGAGCCTGAACCCGAAGCGTCGGCGATTGCTTCCAGCGCGCGGCGGACCTCGAGGATGGTCAGGGGCTTCTCGAAGAGGACTGCCTGCCGCTTCATCTTGCTTTTCTCGAACACTGCCATGGCGGCGGAGCCTATGTCGCCTGATTGGCTGAAAGCTTCCGAGAAGGCGGTCCAGTCTGAGCCTGTCACGCGCTGCAGGATTGCGCTGAGGCTGGTCCAGCTTACGTCCAGGGTCTTGGGGCTCCACTTGGGGAAGGGTCTGCCCAGAATCATGGAGACGGCGGGCTTCACCTCGTCGGGTTCGAGGGTTTGCAGGAAGTCGGCTGTGAGGGCAATTATCTGGAGGCGTTTTCGGGTGCCTTCGACTTTTTCGAGGAGTTCCGCCAGAGACTTGAACATTGTGGGCATGGGTGACCCTAAAACTTGTTGTTAGGTGGACGTTTCTGGGCTTTATCGTTTGCCCTTAAATCAAAACGTTGCGTGTAAAAAGGAGGTTGTTTAGAAGGAGCCTTCGAGTTTCTCCTTAAGCTCCTTAATCTTCTTCGTCAGCTCCTCAACTTCCTTAGTTCTTCCAAGAGCCTTCTGGCAGTCTCTCGCATAGTCTAAGGCGCTGACGCCGAACCTGTCGAACCCTTTCGCCAGCGAAATCTCGGCTGACTTCATGAAGTGTTCGATGGCTTTCTCATACTCTTTTAGGGCGAAGCTGCATTCTCCCGCCTTGTAGTACATCGTTGCCGAGTCGAAGTAGTTCTGCCCCTTGTAGTAGAGCTCGGCTGTTCGGACGAAAAGGTCGCGGGCTTCCACGTATTTGCCGGCGTCCATCAGGGCACCTGCTTCTTTGTGCATCTTAACCGGATCTTCTTTCACTTTGCTGCTCATGATCTTTCACTCGCAATCTGGCTATATTCAGCGGGCGGTTGCATTTAGATTTTCCCCTCTGTAGGCGCGGGAAAATAGAGTTAAAAGAGACTTCTCCAGAGTCAATGGCGTGAGGTACACAGATTAATGAGGGACCCGCACAAAACGCCGCTCCAGCTTGCCGTGGGCAGCCTGTTCGCCGCGCTCGTGTTCGTTGTGACCTACAGCTTTCCCATATTCATACCCGCGACGGGAGGATACTTCAACTTTGGCGAGACCATAATCTACGTCGCGGCCCTCACCTTTGGCCCCGTGGCGGGCGGGTTGTGCGGAGGAGTCGGCGCCATGATTGCCGACGCCCTGCTGGCGCCTCAGTTTGCAGCGGGTACGCTGGTGATTAAGCTGGTGGAGGGTGCCGTCGTGGGTTCCCTCAGCCGAAGACTGTCGAAGCGTCTCTCCAGGCTCGCTGTTGCCGCTTCCGTGTCAGTCGTCGTCGGCGGTTTGTGGATGGTCGCCGGCTACTTCGTGTACGAACAGTTAGTGCTCGGCTACCCGCTGGCGGCGGCGCTGGTGGAAGTGCCCGCGAACCTGGCGCAGATGGCCATAAGCCTAGTCATAGCGGTGCCGATTGTGCATGTCGTTTTCCGCATGTTCCCACAGCTTAAAAGCTAGCCCGCGCAATCATAGGCTGTGAGTCACGTTGAAGCTGCCACCTGGAAAAATCCCCGTCGACATCCTCAAGGAAGTCGTCTTCAAGAACCTAGGTGCAATCCGCAAGGAAGTTGCATTGGGGCCGACGACGGGCGTTGACGGCGCGGTTCTGGATTTGGGCAGCAAGTCGCTCGTGGTTTCCATGGACCCCATCACGGGCGCAGTGGAACGCATCGGATGGCTCGCCGTGAACGTGAACGCCAACGACGTGGCGACCTTTGGTGTGGAACCTGCCTTCCTCTTCTCCTGCCTTCTGCTGCCCGAAGGTGCGGACCGCGGGATGGTGGAAGCCATAAGCGGGCAGATGAACGACGCAGCCAGACAGCTGGGCATGGCGATTGTGGGTGGGCACTGCGAATCTACGCCCAAGCTGGCGAACCCCATTGTGGTCGGCTGCGCCATGGGCATAACTGAGAAGGGGCAGTACGTGACGGCGGCAGGAGCCAAGCCAGGAGACCAAGTCATCCTGACGAAGAGTGCAGGTATCGAGGGTACCGCCATACTCGCGTCCGACATGGAAAAAGAGCTGAAAGGCACGCTGGACGTGGCGATGCTGCGGAACGCCAAGGGCTTCTACAGCCGCATAAGCGTCGTGAAAGATGCCCTGACAGCCGGCAAGGCGGGTGGCGTACACGCCATGCACGACCCCACCGAGGGCGGGGTGGCGGGTGGAATCCACGAGATGGCGGATGCGGCGGGTTTAGGCGTCAGAATCTTCAAGGAAAGAGTCAGGGTGGAGGCGGAGACGGCGAAGGTGTGCGGCTACTTCAAGGTTGACCCGCTGCAGCTCATCGGCTCGGGGGCGCTGCTGATTTCAGCCGACGCAGAGAAAGCTGAGGCGATAGTTTCGAGTCTTAGGCGTGAGGGCGTTGAGGCATCGGTCATCGGCGAGTTCCTTGCTGATTCATCCCAGCGACTGCTCGTGCTTAAGAATGGCAGGGCGCGAGGGTTGCCGCGTCCCAAGTCGGACCACCTGTGGAAGGCGCTTTCAAGAAATTAGCCGCTTCACATTCTGCAGAGAGATTTGCAAGAACCAAGAAAACATGAAGAACGGGTAATAGACCGAGTAGACGTAGTTGTGTGAGTGGACCAGCCCACACTTCAGCTCCAAAATGGCGCCTGAAACCGCGTTCTGGAGATTCCAGTTTTCTGGGGGTTTGAAGTGGAGGCAGTAGATGTCTTCACCCACGACGGCGCGGTAGCCCTTGCCCTTAATCCACTTCATGATGTACGCGTCCTCGTACGTGTGGAGTTGCTCGGGGATTTTGATGTCTTGGACGAGGTCGCTGCGGATGAGGGTGTCGTGGGTGCCACCTCGGAGGGTGAAACATTCCCGAGCAATGAGGCTCTGCAGCTTCACAAGACGCTGGCCCCGCAAGCTGGGAATAACGTCTATGTTCACCCCCCAGACGGCGCCCGTGTCGCTCTGGATGTTTTCCTTGGCTTTCTGGAACCAGTTCTTGCTGAGGATGATGTCGCTGTCCGCGAACATGAACCACTCAGTCGTGACCTGGCGAATGCCTTCTTCTCTGGCGCGAGCTCTGGAGCCGTTGACGCTGAGAACGGTGACGTTGCCGTGGCGCTCGTTCGCTTGGTCGAGGATTTTTAGGGTTCGGTCAGTGGAGAAGCCGTCGATGACTATGAGGTTCTTGACGGGCACGTTCTGGTATATGCTGGCTAAGCACCTGTCGAGTAGGTGCTCGCTATTTTTGGTCAGCATGACCACGTCGATTGCCTGCATTCCACGCGCCCCCTCCTGATGCTATGACTGCGATTACCTGAGTATTTGGAATGATTTATAGATATAACTTCTTCAAGACCTCCCCAGAACCTGGGGCAGCCGTGGGCAGTCACTTCGCGTTGGTGGAAAGAAGCTGATATACAGAATAGGCCGTGTAAAACCCGTAGGCGAACATGAGCTTGGAGAAGAGCTTGACGCTGCTGAACCTCAAGGCGTCGGCTACTATGCCCAAGCTTCCCTTAAGCGTCCAAACCTCGGCGGGTCGGTAGTGGATGCAGAAGGGATTGTAGCAGGCGACGACGCGGAAACCCTTCGTCTCAATCCAGTCCTTGATGTAGGCGTCCTCGAACACATGCATGTTCCAAGGAATCCTGATGCCTCGGACGGCAGCAGTGCGGATGAGCGTGTCGTGCGTGCCTCCGCGGAGTTCGAAGATTTTCCACGTCACCCTCAGGAACATATCTAGCGTGGCTGCGTTCCGAAGGGTGGACCAGACCTCGATTCCCCAGACAGCGCCCACATCCTCCTCGATGTACCGCAGAGCTTTTTGGTGCCAGCTTCTGCAGAGGACTACGTCGCTGTCGACGAACATGAACCAGTCCGAGGTGACGGCTTCGATGCCTTTTTGCCTGGCTGTGGCGCGTGTACCCCGGTCGTGGATGACTCTGACGTTGCCGTGTTGGTGGTTGAACTGGTCCAGGATTTCCAGTGTGCGGTCGGTGGAACCGCCGTCAACCGCTATGAGCGTACCAACGGGCACGTTCTGGTAGACCGAGGCGAGGCAGGCTTTCAGCTTTCGGTCACTGTTCAGCGTTAGCAGCACGACATCTACGGAGTTCACTGGTTGAGCCTTCGGGTGGTGTCGCTGTATGTGTTTGAGGTTCAAGCCTAAAAACCTTGGCGACGCTCGCTGCTTCGGTCTGTCTGTTCTTCGGGGAGAACGACTCTGTTCTTCAGGGAGAGCTAAAAGCGGCATGCCAGCAGCATATCGTACATGCAGCATGGAAACGCGCAAGAATCGACGACTGCGGCTAAGTCAGGAGGTAAGACGTTGAAGTGGAAAACTGCATTGACGTTGGCTGCAGTTGCCTTGTTGGTTAGCCTTGTCGCAAATGCCTATCTCTACGGGACGCAGAATGCGTTTTCTGCAGCGAACACCCGACTTCAACAGCAAGTGATTGACGTTCAGAACCAAGTGGCAGACTTGAGCAACCAGACCAACAGAGTCCAAGATGAAATAACGCAACTCCAAAGCCGAAAAGACTCCCTGACAGCCCAGAGCGGAAACCTTCGCAGCCAAGTTAACAGCCTCCAGAACGAAAACAGTCAGCTTCAGAGTGAAAAGGCAAACTTGCAAGCTCTGCTGAACCAAGCTAGCCAGCTAGGGAATCCTGCTCGGCTAGTCACGCGGCTGGGTGGCAGGGACATGCGGTTCAACTACTCGGGGTCTGACATCCGCCTCTACGTGTCAGGCGAAGTGTGGAATGTAGGCTCAGGGCCTGCGATGAACAGCCGGCTCCACGTGACCCTATATCGGGATGGAAGCGTAGTTGGGGACACGTACATCGAGCTCGGCACTATCGAGGGCGCCTCTTTCAAGGAAGTCGCAAGAAACATTTACTACGCCGGCGGCGCGTTGACGCGGTGGACCATCGAGCCGGAGTGGGGCTGAAAACGTGAAAGGACTAATGAAGGTCACTCTTGCGCTGATGCTGGCGATTCTCGTGGGCAGCCTCGCCGCAAACGGCTACCTTTATGCTCAGCAACAACAGGTCTCAACCGCAAGGGAGAATCTTGAAAGACGGAGGGCAGACCTTCAAGGTCAAGCGGCGATTCTGAACACTCGGACAAGCAGTCTACAGGGCGAAAAGGCAAACCTTGAAGCCCAAGTCGCCAGCCTCGAAAGACAAACGGCGGACTTGCAGAACCAGACGGCAAACCTCGAAAGCGAAAACTCCAAACTCCAAAGCGAAAACGCAGCCATCCAAGCCCAAATTGACCAAATCAGCCAGCATGGCGCTCCGAAGATTGTGACGAGACTCGGCGCCACAGACGTGCGTTCCACGCCAGCCGCGGGACATCCGTGGTCGGGCGTCATCCGCTTCTACGTCTCGGGCGAAGTCTGGAATGTGGGAACAGGGGTGGCGCGAGACTGCAGGCTGCATGTGACTATCTACCAGGGAGAGGTTGTGGCGAATGACACGTACATAGGGCTTGGCACGATTGACGCTGGGTCCTATGCGGATGTGGCAGCAAACATCTACTATACAGGCGACGCCCTGACAAACTGGACCATAATCCCGGAATACACAGGGCAATAACCCCTGCTCACCGCAAGGTGGGGAACAGTTTGCTTCCGAGAAAGCTGATCGATATGCGGACCGAACGCCGAAAAGTGCGGTTCAGCACGTCTGTGCTCTGTAAATAGAGAAGGCCATAGTCTGCTCCTTGCACTAGAACACGCCGATGCAGAGGGCATCAATGGACATCAGTCTGCTCTTTTCACCTCTCCACCAACTAACCGCCAAAGGAGGCAAATCATGGACCCAGGTAGCCAGCCTATTACGTGTTTTTGTGTAGAGTTTTTATACCCCAACCTAAATACACTGATAACAACACCAACCGAGTGAAACCAGCTTGAACCTAACCAAAGCCGCCAATGTCGCAGCACGCTCCCTCGTCCCCAACAGGCCCCACCATGCCCAATGGCTCATAACCAGGAAATGCAACTACCGATGCAAAGGCTGCAACGTCTGGACCGAACAAGACCAACGCGAACTCACAGCAGACGAAATCAAAAGAGGTCTAGACATCCTCAAAGAGTTAGGTGTAGTGGAAGTCGTGTTCTCCGGTGGTGACCCACTCTTACGCGAAGACGCAGGAGAAATCGTCGACTACGCCGCACGCAACTTCGTCACCACAGTCTACGACAACGGCAGCATGGCAGCAAAAAAAATCGAAAGCCTCCGCAACGTCGACTTCGTCGCCATATCCCTCGATAGCCTAAACCCCGAACGAATGGACTACATCAAAGGCGTCCCAGGCTCGTGGGACAGAGCCATGCACAGCATCGAAACACTTCACGAGGAAGGCATCAACGTCTGCGTCACCCCCACAATCTCGCAGCTGAACCTGAACGAAATCCTGGATATCACGAACCACTTCACGCAGAAAGACATCCCAGTCTGGTACTGCCTCTACAGCTACGACGCCACAGCAGACATAAACCAGCTCTTCAGGATCGGAAAAGCCAACGACGACTTCGTCATAACAGACAAAAAAGCCATGGTAGACCTCTGCAACAACTTGATAGAGATGAAAAAGAAGAACAAAGGCATCCTCATGACAACTAGACTCCTCAAAGCCGTCAGAAGTCTATACTTGGAAGACAGAAGAACCTGGAAATGCCGCGCACTCCAAAGCTTCTTCATAATCGACCACACGGGCAGAATCGGCGGATGCCACGGCCACAACTTCGCAGGCTCAGTCTTCGACCTGCCGAAAATGTGGAAAACCCGAGAATTCGACGCTCTGCGCGAGACATACCGCAAGTGCACTCAATGCACCTACCTCTGCTACATCTTCTACAGCCTGCACGGCGGACCCTACGGCAACCTGTCATTGGCAAAAGAACAGTGGAAGAATGCGAAACTCCTTCTATAGAAAGCGTCAAGCATCCAAACTCGGCAAAACGCTCAGGACATGCGCAAAACTTTGAACCAAGCCAACATCAAACTCCTGAGATTCCTCCATGCTCCCGATGAGAGGAACGAGCGTGAAACGTGGGACAACAACGGGCACATTCTCCATTATCCGTCTAGGACCAGCATCCTGAGGTTTCTTCAACTCCAGAAAAGCAGGCAGAAGCATGACCAAGAAAAGCAACGGTGGAACGACGACCAGAACAAAAATCGTCAAAGACAAATCCGCAGACATGCGCTTCAACTCCTGATGTAGCAGCTTCCGTTGCCCAGATGTGCAGTCTTCGCCCAGTGATTGTGATTCTTCCCTCGAACCCGCGCTGCAACAAGGTCCAAGAATGCTTTACTACAAATGGGAATGTTGTAGAAGAACGTGAAAATCAACAGCGGAATCAGCCACTGCGTCCTCCGCCTACCGTCCAAATGCGCGCCGACCCCAACCTCAAAGAAGGGAGCAAAATTCCCGACAAAACTGTAGAAAGAGATTGGAACAGAAAACCACAACAAACCCGCAAACGCCGAAGGACTCAAAAGAATCAACGGCACACCCACAACCAAGGACAACAGGACAATGAGTGGCATAAAATACACGTTCAATAACAACAAGCCATCAACCTTCTCCCTAACCCTCAACTTCCGACTTCTCAAAACGCTCAAGGAATGCCGGAAACAGCACTGCATATGCCCACGCGCCCACCGATATCTCTGAGTCCAGTACGCTCTCCAACTGTCCACCGCCTCCTCGTAGCACTCAGCATCACCAACGTACCGAATCCTGTACCCAGCCAGGCTGACTCTGAACGTTAAGTCAGTATCCTCAGCCAGAATGGACTCGTCCCAACCCCCAAGACGCGCTAACAGCTCACGCCTGAAGCCACCCACAGTGCCTCCGAACTGAGAAATCAGCCCCAGGCCATCCCGAGCCTCTTGGTCCACACGGTACCCTCCAATCCGCTCCAAAGCCACCAACCGAGTCACCATGTTCTGCGGCTCGTTCAAGACCACAACACGACCCTGAACCGCGCCGACATCAAGGTCAGCGAACGGGGCAACAAGTTTCTCTACGATGTTTCGCTGAGGATAATAGTCGGCATCGAAGCAGAGCGTGATTTCACCCCTACAAAGCCTGAACCCTGCGTTCATCGCTGAGGTCTTGCCCTTGCCCCCCTCAACCTTGCACCGACGAAGCACCTGAATGAAGCCAAAGCGCTCCGAGAATTCATCAACCAGCCGTGCAGTTCCATCAGACGAAGCATCATCAACGACTACGACCTGCAGCTTGTCTCTCGGATAAGTCAGTTCAGTCATACGTATCAGCAGTCTACCAATCACTTTTTCCTCGTCCCGTGCAGGAATTAGGATTGAAACCGAAGGCTCGTACTCAACCCTTGCCTGAGCCGGGGCAGGTTGGTTGGTTCGGGCTCTTCTGAGAACGGTAAACGTGAAAACATAGTGACGAACAAGGTACACCAGCATAAGAGAACTCAAGAGCGCAAAAACAGCTTCCAGCATAACAATCATGGCAGTTTATCGCCCCCAAACCGTTCAACTCTCGGCAGGAAACTCAAGCTTAACGACCAAAACGGAACGATCCACATCAGATTCAGGAAAGGATAAACAATCGTGTAGAACGGATCGAAAGTCCTGCCGAACAAAGCCGCACCACTGAGCGCAAAATAATGGAAAATGAAGTTCCAGAACAAACCCACAAGATTTCCCAGCCCAAGCAAGACAAGTTTTCTCCAAACTGTGCCTTCCAACTGCGAAATCAGCGACGCGAAAAGAAGATTGAACACTACGAGAGTCACGGTCGATTCAAGGGTTATGAAGCGAAGCGAGGCAATGAGACACAACCCAATCAGTTCTAAGAGCAAGAACAGAAACAGACGTTTGCCCGAAGGTCTCATCTGGCTTTAACTCCACTTTTCTCCCCGAAAGTGTAAAGCGCAATTCTGATTCTAAATCAGACTGCGAACTTTTAAGACTTTTGCACGCAAAAGAAAAAGTCAGGAAAACCTACAAAAACAAAACCCTTCTGGAGCGGGAAAACGAGGGAATCTGAAAACAGCAAAAGACACATCGAACAAAAAGAGCCCCTTCGTGTCATCGTTCTTTACCTAGAACAATGTTGTCGACAACCAAACAGAGAACGCGGAAAACCTCATCTGCACTCAGGCAATCCGTGTCCAAAACAAAATCAAAAGGCGCAAAATCTTCACCCAACTCAAACCCATAGAGTTCCTTGTAGATGGCTTTCGTTCGCGCTTCCTTCTCCTTCAGCGCCTGCAGAGCTTCTTCAAAACTCATCTTGTCTCTTCGAGCGATTCTCTCAGCCCTGTTTTCCACGGAAGCCGCAAGCCATATCTTGAAGCCACCCTTGAAAAGCCAAGGCATTGTCCAGCTGTCCAAGAGAACGTTTCCTTCTGCAGCATACTCGAGCAGTTTGTCGTCGACAGCCTTGTCAAAGCACGTGTCCTTCTCGCGTTTCTCCAGAAAATCGAGACCTTGGCGACTCTCCCACCACCCTGTCTTGGATGAGTCGAATCCTTCATCTGCTGCCAGAGCCTTCAAGGCATCGCCACCCGAGTAGTACTTCAAGCCGTACTTGTGCGACAGCTTTTTCGACAGCGTGCTCTTACCAGTTCCAGCCATGCCTGAAATGCAAATAACAATTCTCTTGCCTTCAGCGCTCGGCGCTGCGTCGGTTCTGCTCACCGCAAAACACCTCAAGCCATGTGTCACTGGATGGGCGTTACGCCTACAACACGAGAGGCAATCGTGCCGAAGAAGAACGAGCAAATCAAGTACCAGAGGAAGAAAGGCTGGAGCCCGAAACCTGGGACATAAGCCACGGGCTGCGGGAAGTATCCCATCAAAACTGGCCAGATTATCAGATAAATGAAGGTGATTGGGATGAGAACCATCTGCGGCTTGAACATCTTCGTTTGCATGGCCATGATTTGGGACTCTTTTTTCTTCAGCCGCTCAAGCGCTTTGGTGTCGTTGGCTCGCATCGCAGCCATCCGCTGTGCGTTGTGTTCCGCTATCTCTTTCTGCATGGCATGGTACTCGCGCCAGCCGATCATTCGCGTGATGAGCAAGCGGTTAAGCCCCATGTTGATGAAAGAAATGGCAACGGCTACAAGCATTATCAACACAGTTGCCAGCGGTATAGCGGAAACGTCCATTCGTCTCAATCCTGCCGCGGTTTTATGGCGTACCTTAGCCTATCTGGTTACTGGCATATAACCGTTTTCGCCCCCGCAAGCGCTCCTGCTCAGTCTGACTATTCGCCCAAGATTCGCCTGAAGGCAGGGTACATCTCTGCTGCTCTTTCGCGCATCAGCAGCTCGTAGTACTGGTAGATTATGCCTACTGACAGTAGGATTCCTGTACCCGAGCCGAACACGCCTAGGAAGTCTGAAACACCGGCGACCAAAGCCACGATTACACCACCAAGTATTGTCACGACCGGTATGTATCGTTTCAGGATAGACTCAATGGGGCGTTCGGATCGTCTGTATCCAGGTATCTGCATTCCCGAATCCATAAGCTGCTTGGCGACAGTCGAGGGTCCCAACCCGCCAACTTCGAGCCAGATGAGGGAGAAGACGGCGCAGAAAGCAATGAGGATCCCTAGATAGACAAGGGCTTTTACCGGGTCGCCGCTGACCTGCTGGAGATTCTGTGGTGCGGTGACGTAGTAAGCCAATCCGCCATGAGGCGTTATCGTGCCGTTGACGTTGCTGTACGAGCCAAAGATGTCTATGAAGATGTTCTGTCCTGGCGCAGGCTGACCCTGAGTGCTCCAGAGCAGCTGCGAGAAGAAGTAGACGTTGGCGAACAATGCTGATGCGAAGATGACTGGAAGGTTGGAGACGTAGAGGAGTTTGATGGGGTATCGGCTGCGGAACCCCTTGTACCCTGCGTACGTCATGGGCAGCTCGATTCGGACACCATTGAGGTAGATTATGACGAGGAAGGCGCCGATTGTGGCGATCAAGCCGATGAGCGACGGGTAGACTCCTGAACCCACGATCCAAGAGACTATGGTGTAGGCTGGTTGACCTGCGGCTGGCGTAGCGAACAGCTGTTCCAACGCGCCGACGAAGAGTCCGTTTGAAGGCGAGAAGGTGGACCAGAGGATTTGCTGTGCTACTCCTGCCATGATGAAGAGGCTGATGCCGCTGCCTAGTCCCCAGCCTTTCTGGACTAGTTCGTCGAGGAGCATGACGATTATTCCTGCGGCTATGAGTTGGAAGAATATGACTATGGCTGCGGTGCCGAGGTTTGTGCCGTACATGCCGCTTATGATGTATGCTCCTGCTTGGATGCCTGTGAGGGCGATGCTGAAGAATTTACTGGCCACAGTGAAGAGTCCTCTGTCTTCGGGTTTGCCCATATCGCACTGTATCAGGTTTGATCCTGCCAAGAGTTGAAGGATTAAACCTGCTGTGACGATGGGACCTATGCCGAGCTCCATGAGAGTTCCGCGGTTGCTGGCGAAGATTACGCGGAGTGCGCCGAAGCGGTCTTGGATGTCGCCTGTTAGGCCGAAGAGTGGGATTTCGCTCATGACGAGGTAGACTATGAGGACGATTGCGGTCCAGAAGAGTTTTTCGTTGAATTTGACTTTGCGTTCGGGAACTTTAATTTCTGGGAGTACGCGTCCGATTGGTTTGAAGAGATTTAGGAATCTACCTGCCATGGACTATTGTTACGCTCCAGGTTGCTCTGCTTCGGCTTCTTCGGCTTCTTCGGCTTGTTCGGTGGTGATTTTTCCGCCTGCTTGGGTGATTTTTTCGGTTGCGGTTTTTGAGGCGGTTGGGACTGTGATGGTGAGGGCTTGGGTGATTTTTCCTGTTCCGAGAAGCTTGGTGTAGCCTAAGGTTGTGAGGTCTAGTGTGGTTGTGTTCTGTGCTTGGGCTATCTCGGCGAGTTTGTTGAGGTTGAGGGTGTTTTCTTTGCGGTGGATGCTCTGCGGCGAGTGGAATCCGTGCTTGCCAAACTTAATGGTTGGGTCGTTGGAAACTTGGCTCCAGAGGTGTTTGTGCCTGCCGACTTTTTTGTAGCCTTTGCTGCCGCTGTCGCGGTGTTGGCCGATTCTGCCGTAGCCTTGAGTTCTTGAGCCGCGCGTTTTGCGGGTTTTTCTGAGTCTATGTGGCATCGTTTATTCCTGCTTGTTCGTTTATGGGTGCCTGTTTTGTGGTTTTCTTCAGCTTTATTTCGAGGACGCCATTTTTATATGTTGTGCGTGTTATGTTGGGGATTGCCGTCTTGGGTAGGCTAAGCGTTTTGTAGTATCTGCGGTCTTTGGTTTTGGCTGTGAGGGTAAGCTTTTGTTTTTTTATATGGATTTTCAGCGTTTCTTGGTTGAAGCCTGCGATTTGAGCCGTGATGGTTACTGATGTGGGATCCTGGAACATGTCGATGAGCGGTTTGGGTTCCTTCCACTTGCTTCGTGGAATTCTTCTAAGCATGCGGTATTTCTGGGGGTGAATCTTTCTGAGCGGCTTGAAGGTTTCTGAGCGAAGAGTCCTGCGAGAAGGTTTGGGGTCTAAGTTGAAGTCTTTGAGGTCGAGCCATTTGAGGTGTTTTCTGCTCCTTCGCCATTTTGCGCTCACGGTGTGTTTCCCCCTGTTTACAGACGGAATTTCATCCGCAACTATAAAAGATATCGCACAAAAACCGCTGGAGAATGTGGCGCTTGGGTTGGAGGAGATTGCAGCGAATCCGTGCATCTTGCCGTTGCAGAGTGGCGTCAGCATTGTTTTGCGTTTTCTGGAGTTGGCTGGAGTGAAGAGGACCTACTTGTGCACTGGTGCTCTGGGCAGACTATAGGCCCCTTATATAAAGACTCAGCAATTGCAGTGGCTTCATGCTGTTTCGTTGCGTTCGTCCATGGAGCGTTGTTCTCTTGCGAAGATTGTATAGTAAATGAAGCTTCTTGTCTGCGAGTGCGGTTCGCTATTGCCGCTGTTTGTTTTGGAGAAGGCGTTCGATTTCGGTCCTTGTGCCTCCTTTGATGAGGAGTCTTTTTTGTCTTGATGTGACACCTGAGACCAGCTCGACTTGCGTGTGGAAAAGTTTGGAGAGTTGTTTCACGATTTCCTTGTTTACCTTGCCTTTTTCGGGTTCTTCGGTGCTTCGAACAACAACCTCGTCGCCTTCGACCGTGACTTCGAACTTGGGCGAGTTAGGTTTCACGTAAATTCCGATTACCGTGCCGTCTTTGGTTTCTGTCAGCTTCATGCCGTGATGCACTCGGCTTCCGCTGTGCTTTTGCCCTGCAGCGCCCAGCTGAACTTCTTCCGCAGCGTCTTCGGATAGAATTTCTCGAGGTCGAACTTGACTTTCTTCGCCCACTTCACGTAAGCCATGG
The DNA here is from genome assembly GCA_041946875.1 of Bathyarchaeia archaeon. GTDB lineage: Archaea > Thermoproteota > Bathyarchaeia > Bathyarchaeales > Bathycorpusculaceae > JADGNF01. The sequence continues at coordinate 667 of JBHGBG010000024.1, read as the reverse complement.
GGTCGATGTAGCTCTTGAGCGACGTGCCCAGGTTATACTCCTCAGCGCGCTGGGTGAGTTCGATGTCCAGCTTCGCCTTCTCGACGCGGGTTGTGAGGCTTTCGGTTTTCTTGCCTTCCGCCTTCTTCGCCTGCAGTTGCTCCTGAAGCTCCTTCAGTCGCGCTTCCTTCTTTGCCAAGCGTTCTTGGAATGTGGGTGGGATTTTGCGTTTGTGGTTGGCGACTTCTGCGACTTTCAGGTTCGCCATCTTCGCCGCGAACAGTTTCTGGTATTCTGGGTCTTCCTTCTTGACGCCGCTCTTGGCGAGCTCTTCAGTGACTGTTTTGGTACATCGCCAGGTGCGGAACACTTTGGCTGTGAGTCCGGGCATTTTTTCGCTGAGGAACCGTGAGACCTTCTTTGAGTCTACGCCCACGAACAAATAGTCATCCTTCTGCTGCTTGAAGTACTCGATGTTCTCAATCACCGATGGCGGCGCCTGCACGTCTTTGACCCAGCGCACAGAATCCTTGCCCAAAAAGTCGAAGTGGACGTTGCCCGTTGTCCTGTCGATTGTGATGTGCTCGTCTCGCAGCGTTATCGCGCCCACCGTGTCCGCCTCGTCAGGGTCTTTCTCGTCGCCCACCCTCATATTCGGCTTCAGGATGAGCCAGCAGACCGTAGCCAC
>JBHGBG010000023.1:0-35907 GCA_041946875.1 Bathyarchaeia archaeon | reverse complement strand
CCGCTGCCCGCGTTGATGATGGGGACTCGGGCGAATTCGGCTGCGAGTTTCGCCGCGCCTTCCAGCGGATGCCGTAGGGCGATGATGTCGCAGTAGTTTTCTACGGTGCGGACGGTGTCGGCGAGGTTTTCGCCTTTTTTGACGCTGGTGCTTTCGACGTCGCCGAAGCCTATGGTGCTTCCGCCGAGTTTGAGCATGGCGGCTTCGAAGCTCAGCCGCGTGCGGGTGCTGGGTTCGAAGTAGAGGTTGGCGAGGATTTTTCCTTTGAGCATGTCGGAGCCTTTGGTGGCGAGGGGTTCCATTTTTTGGCTGGTGTTGAGGATGTGGTTGATTTCGTCGCGGTTGAGGTCTTCGATGCTGGTGATGTCTCTTCCCTGAAACTCCACGTTTGGGCACCTCTGTGTGTGGAACGTAGTGGTTTGTTGAAGTAAATAACGGTTTGTGTGGTTTAGGCGCGGCTGTGTCGTATTCACTTGTTGACATGCGACCATTTTCTGCGGTATGCTCTGATTTGTCTTGTTAGTCTTAGCACATTGTAGAATCTGGGAACATTCCCCATTCTCGGTCTAAGTCGTAATGTCCAATCTTGGCTCCGCAGTTGTGGCAGAAAACTTCTGTCAAACCCTGACCGTTATCTTCGAATTTCGTTCGTCACCTCTGACGTCTCCATCGATTTCCCAAACAAGTATTTTGCTGGTTTCGGTTCTCAGGATTGGTAGCAACTTGTGGCATTTTGGGCATTTAGTCGGTTTCTTGAAATCAGTTATTATGTCATTTGCCTTTCTTGTGGTTTCCCTTTGCGCTTGGTCGGGCCAGGCAAGATGATACTGTTAACTCTTTTGTCACGACTTGTCAGGATTTCATCCGCAGTCTTAAGCCTAACTGCTGAGCCTGTTTTTTACAAAAATTTAAACGCGGAATGGAATAATGTAACTTTCAAAGGTGAGTGCAACGTTCAAAACTGGATTCGACTCAATGCTTTTGGCTAAGGATATGTCCTTGTCAATAGATGGAATGTTCCAAGCAACAAGCGAAAGTGCCAAAGGACAAAATGACAAACCGCAACCAGATGGTGACCTAACTCAAACAACCAAGGTCATATCGCCTGTCTTAAAGGCGTTGATAGGCGCTTCTGTAACTACGCAAGATGCAGACTTTGACCAACACTATAAAACCACATTGGAAAACGTTTTCAAAAGACATGGCATTAGACAAGAGAAAGTACTCTACAAAGGCGCTCATCTTGTAAGACAGGTTGGTGATGACTTCGACAAAATCTTCACAGACATTCTAAATGACATTGGTCCAGCAATAGCTCACATTAACCTGTATTATGCAACCTACCCAAAAGAGTGGGTATCAATTTATGGGCGGGCGCAAGGTCGGAGAGTAACACCCATGGATTACATGAAAGACAACCAGAATGGGTTCGTTCAGGCATGCACATGGTGGCATTGGCGACAATTTTCTGTGTCTGAGTCCGAATATGAGTACCATTTAGACCATTTTGATGGAAAATCTACCCCTTCATGGGTTGAAATGGTGACTGAAAAGGTAAACATGAAAGTTTACTACAGTGGTTGTGAGTGCGACTGTTTAATATCTTTTGCTGATTTAATCCTAAAAGTTATTGAAGAATACCATTTCGGAGATGTTGACTACAGAAACCTACCCTCTCCGATTTGGAAGAGGTGTAGTAGTTACGCTCTGAAAAAGAAAGTGGCCTACGCATATGACCTTTCTAAGTATGATTGGGTGATACAAGCAACCGTCCCTGACACCTACTTGCACATGAATTTGACTCCCCACATTAAGCATCCTGTGTATTTTATTGCATGGACGCCCAAATTGCCAAGGAATACCGTAAAAAGAAGTTTTGAATGGAGTAAACTCTACAATGCAGTTTTGCGCAAGGCGATAGAAGCAAAAGGATGCGTCAAATTTCTGGACTTTGATGCAGACATGACAATGTGGGAAAACGAAGATTACATAATTCCATGGGAAGACGCTGACCGGGAGCATGTGGGAGAACTAGTCAGTATGGGTTTCGACAAGATGCCAAAAATACTTAATTCTAAAGACATCATAACTTAACAGACTAATGCGTTCTGCACGCAAGGAGCGTTACCCTTTGGGCTTAGAGTACGCCAATAAATACCGAATACACAAGTTATTTATAAGATTTGTTACGAAAAAATTAGTAGCGAGACTTATCGGAAGAAACCTGATTCCCCGATAACACTCACTATATCTTGACGTTTTTCTCGATTTTGCGTTCCCATTCTTCTTGCGCTAAGTATGCCTTTCTGTTCCAGTAGTTCTACTAGACTTGTCAGCATGGTGTCCAACAGGTCAATTTCTTCTTTGAGGTCCGCTTTCGGTTTAGATTTGCGTTTCGTCATAGGTCTCAACCCGTGTATGATTGTGTATTGTTGGGAAGATGTTCTTTTCCGCCCTTAGCTAGGTATCCTTGTTCGCTCATTCAATTCAAGATTATGGTACGGAGAGTATCAGCGTAACACTCAGCGACGCTGCCGACAACTTCCTTGTCTAAGGTTTCAACAACCCGTCTGGGAGACCGACTATGATTTTCTCAATCACTAGCACCTCAATTCCTCTTTTCTCTTCTCTTCTCTTCTGCTCGGTTACTCAGTGCATTCAAGAGGCTCACTGCCTTGCGCTTAGGTTGCTTCACTCAATCAGCCCTTTCCAGTTGTCAGGAATGTCTATCCTTGCGCTTGAGCTGGGGTTTCCACAAAGAGCCATGTGTGGTCTCAGAGAATTGGAAAGCTATTGCGGTAACTTGACAAAATCTTATTTAGCGACTCTGCAATACTGTGAAAAGCAAGGCGGAACTAACACATGACGGTCACAGTCAGCAAAAACGAACTCAAACTCGTTCTTGAAAAACTCGACGACGTAAAAATTGAACTATTACGATTGCGAGCGATGCTCCTGCCTGAGGGAGAAGTTTCCGAAAAAAAGAGATTGAAGCAGTCGAGAAGGAAATCGAAAAAGGTCAAAAAATAGGACTCAAGGAATTCATCAAAGAACTCGGTTGCTGATTCTCTTGTTTGAGGTCATTGTCGTTCAAAGAGCAAGAAAAGCCTCAATTCTCCTCTTGGTAAATCTACAAATTGGAAAATTTCCAAATTTCTAAATTTCGTGAGACTTCATAAGCCACAGCCTTCCTCGTTTTCCTCAGGCGAACCAACCACATGCATGTCCAGGGAGGTGAAAGCCAGAGAGAAATCCCCAACCAGTTCCTGGGCTATTCTGAAAAAGTGCCCAACGCAACAGGCAACACAACGACATATTTGGAGCCTAATAGCCAATCAATGCACAGAACCTATAGAGGGGTCTCCCCTGCCACAGCAAACGCAGCCCGCTCAGAGCCTAATAGAGCTTCATTGCACAGACCAGCAGAGGGCAGGTCAACACGAGCCTATTTGGAGCCTATTAGAAACTCATTGCAGAAACCTATAGAGGGTAGGTCCACCCAGCCTCCAACGCCTAAACCAGCGCAGTCGGCTATAAATAGAGGGGCTATAGACTCAACCGAGCACCAGAGCCACAAACCTCTCCAAACACCATATAATAGTTTGTTGTTGCACAACGACTGCAACACACTCTTAAAAGCTTCATCAACCACATTCAGATGCACCGTGAATTTTGAGGTATCCCGACATGCAAACCGTAGCCAAATTCTCCAAACAAGAAAACCACGTATCCCGCCAAAACCCATACAAATACAAACGCAGAGTCCACGAAATCCAAAACCCATGCCAATGGCTCAACCACTGCCAAGACGGCAAATGCCCCTTCTTCACGCTAATCGACGGCAACTACTACTGCGCTCAGGAAAACCTAACATAAACCCTCACCCAACGCACCCACTCCGCAACAACTCACTCCTCATCACCGCCTTTCCCACCCCAACCGAAGCACCCCACACACCAGCAACAAAACCGCCCAAACTTGAAAACTTAAATAGCCCCACCACACAACGCCAACCCACAGGAGACACACAAAATGCCCCCGAAAGAAACCATAGACCTGCGAAGCGACACCGTCACCCTACCCACCCCCGAGATGCTCGAAGCAATCAAACACGCCAAACTCGGCGACGACGTCTTCGGCGAAGACCCAACCATCAACCAACTAGAACAACAAGCCGCGGAACGCATGGACAAAGAAGCCGCGCTCCTCGTCACCAGCGGCACCCAGGCAAACCTCATCGCCTGCATGACCAACGCAAACCGCGGAGAACTCATTATCCTCGAAGCAGAAAGCCACATCTACTGGTACGAAGTCGGCGGCGTCTCCGCCGTAGCCGGACTTCTTCCCTGGCCAGTGAAGAGCAGACTCGGCGCGTTCGACCCAACTGACCTGGAGACGGCGATTCGCCCGAGAAACATCCACTTCCCCGAGACCACACTCATTTGCGTGGAAAACACGCACAACCGCCACGGCGGCACAATCATCACACCCAAACAACTGGCCACCACAGCCGAAATCGCACAAAGACACAACCTGCACTTGTACATGGACGGCGCCCGAATCTTCAACGCCGCCGTCGCACTCGGCACCGATGTGCGCGAGTTCACGCGGCACGTGGACAACCTGATGTTCTGCCTGTCCAAAGGTTTGAGCTGCCCCGTCGGCTCCATCGTCGTCGGCTCCGCCGAATTCATCCAAAAGGCACGAAAAAACCGAAAACTGCTGGGCGGAGGCATGCGGCAGGCAGGCATCATCGCCGCGCCTGGAATCGTGGCGCTGGAGAAGATGGTGGACAGGCTGGCGGAGGACCACGCGAACGCAAAACGCCTCGCCCAGGGGCTACAGAAAATCAGCAACATTTCAGTGGACATGGAACGGGTGCAGACAAACATGGTGCTCTTCGACATCAGCAGCCTCGGCTTGTCAGACGACAAGTTCATCCTGAAACTGCGCGAAAAAGGCGTCCTCGCCCTCATACACGGAGCGCACAGCGTGAGGATGGTCATGCACAGAGGAATCGAGAAAGAACATGTGGAGAGAACGTTAGCTGCGGTTGAAGCCGTCTCGGCGGAAGCACACGGCGCGGTTCTCCCGTAGCCCGCAGAGTCGAAGAACCGATGCACCACAGTTCGGCGTGATGGGCTGCCTTTGGGTTATTGCTTGATTGTTGCACAAACCGTAAATGCACGGTTTGCCAAATATGTCAGATACGGGTGAATCGGTTGGGCAAGCCCCGGCGTTTCGAGAGGCTAGAATGCAGGAACTGCATCTACAAAGGCAGTCCCTACTGCTGGAACCAGTGCCCCTACAACGTCTGGAGAAGCGAGCAGGTCTAAGCTTGTTTTGAGTCGAGTTCCACCGCTTGTCTGATGTAGTATCTGAGGGCTTCCTTGTCCACGGCGTCGACGCTCCTGATCCTCACGTTCTTTGAGACTCTGCCCTCGCCCTCGAGGATACCGTACTTGTCTTCGAATTCCGCGCCTCGGGAGAAGGCTAATGTGATTCCCTTCTTGGTGGGGCTGATGACCGCTATTATGCGTTTTCTCCGGTAGGCGGGGATGCCGTGGCTGATGGTCTCTTTGGCGTCGGGAGCCACTTCACGCAAAAGTTCCCTGAGCACCGAAACGACGCCACGATACTTGGGCAGCACTCGGGTCTTAACGAACTCATCCGCCGACATGGAAGAGTGCACAGCGGACGTTTGATCTCCGGTTTTCAATGGAACCGTCGGCTGGTTTTCAGATTTCATCACTCGGTGGGCGGGCGTGCCTTGACATACCGTTGGGCATTTCTCTTTGGCGAGTTCTCTTGCCGCTGCCCACTTTATTAGGGGCATGATGGCTTTTCCGAGTTTCACACCGTCCTTCGTCAGCGTGTATTCGACCCGTGGAGGTATCTCGGCGAAGGATTGTCTTTTGATTAGTTTTTCGTTCTGGAGGTCTTTAAGCGTGTCAGACAGAGTTTTGGGACTGATGCCTCCTAGCTCTTTCATTAAATCGTTGAACCTAAGCTTTCCACGGTTGCACAGACCGTTGATGATCAGGAGTGCCCACTTCTTGCTTATTATGTCTATGACTCCTTCAATGGGGCAGAAGCAGAGATGATTACATTCGCCAGGCATTTACGCCACTTCCTCGTAACATAGTTGCTATGTTACTATAAACTTGATAGTTTAAATACTTTACTTTGGTTAGTGTTGGCGGGAAAAAAATGGAGGTGATGCGCCAGTGTGCAGAGAATGCGGCTGTGAGCCTGCTATGGACTGCCATGTTCACTCTAGTGGCAGGCATTTCTTGACCAAAGCGGAGAAAATCGAGCATCTCGAAGGCTATGCTGAGCAATTGAAGAAAGAAATCGCGGCGGTGGATGAACGAATCAAGGAACTGAAGAGCTAAGACCCAATTCTCCCGAGTTATGCATCTGCCCCACTTTTTCTGGAACGTAGCGCGCGGCCTGAAAACTGTCTTGCCAAGTTCTCAAAAAAGGAAAGGAAATGGTAGACTTCGGCTCTTGTCTTTCTTTCTTAACGATTACTGTTTTGAGGCTGAAACGCTTACGCTCACTACGGAGTTGGCGGCTTCTCTTAGTTCTTCGAGAGTCATGCCCAAGCGGCTGATGGCTTCCTTTGTTTCGGGCTCGCTTATGAAGTACTCGAGCGGGTAGGTCTTCTCCTGGAGGATTTCGACTTTTCGGAACCCTGCTTTTCGTATCAGGTCGAGGTACTTGTCTTTGATTTCGGCTCCAGAGATGCATCCAGCGTAGGCTTCCACATTTTCCTGTACAGCCTTTGGCAACTCTTTCAGGAGTACGATGTCCGAGACCATCAGGCGTCCGTTGGGTGAGAGGACTCTGAAGGCTTCCTCGAAGACTCGTTTCTTGTTCGGTGCCAGATTAATCACGCAGTTCGAAATGATGACGTCCACAGAGTTGTCGGCTACGGGGAGGTTTTCGATTTCCCCAAGCCTGAACTCCACGTTTGTGTACTTGCCTTTTCTGGCGTTTGCGCGGGCTTTGTCCAGCATCTCGTGCGTCATGTCTACGCCTATGACTTTTCCTTTGCTGCCGACTCTCTTGGCTGCGAGGAAACAATCGAACCCGGCGCCCGAACCCAAGTCCAGAACTCTTTCGCCTTCTTTCAGGCTGGCTAGTGCTGTGGGGTTGCCGCAGCCCAAGCCGAGGTTGGCGCCTTCAGGAACTTGGCTCATTTCCTGTTCGGTGTAGCCTATCATCTTGCTTACTTGCGCGTCTGTGGGAGTTGAGCAGCAACTTGCGCTGGAGGCGCAGTTTGAGCCTTTGGTTTTTGCGACTTTGGCGTAGCGGTTTCTGACGATTTTCTTGACTTTTTCCTCTTTCATGTTTAGGTCTCCTGTTTGGTTACTCCTTTGAGCAGCGGACCGAGGGTTTTGGTTACTGCGCCGACTAGTCTTTCGGCTTTAACCATCATTATGCAGCATACTTCGCCTTTCTTCTCGCAGGCCACGACCGCGATTTTGTCGTTGGGCTTGAAGTTCGCTTTTTCGCGAAGGTCCTTGGGCAGAACGATTTGGCCTTTGGCGTCCATCGTTATGACCGCATCAATCCTGCAGGTGTCGCTTTCATAGCTGCTCATACTTTCACCTTGACTAAGCCAATACACTTCTGAAGATTTAAACTTTTCTGATTTTTCAGAAAAATCTGAATGTTCGCCGCCAATCATAGGCGCCGCTTCTGTAGCCAAATCTCCGAATTTACGGAGTAGCGAGTCTGAAGTTTCGGCAAGGTCAACGGCAGTCTAATAAGCGCAATGAACCAACAGTGACTTAGAAGGCTTGCACGTGAGAGTACTATTCATCGAGCCACCGAAGGACATATGGTTTGTTATGGGGGAATACTTACCGCCGCCCTATGGCATCATCCAACTTGCCGCTTATTTGGAAAAACAAATGGGCGATATACAGCTGGAAGTGCTTGACTGCAACGCGGAGAAAGTCGACTGGAAAAACATGGAACACCGCATAGCCGCGCTCAAGCCAGACGTGGTTGCTTGCGCGTCGTTGGCCACCTGCAACGCCTATGCCGTGGCTAAGACACTTGAAATCGCCAAGCGGGTGGTCCCCGCTGCGCTAACGGTTACGGGTGGTCAACATTTCTCTGCTATTCCACAGGAAAGCCTTCAGCAGTTCCCTGAAATCGACGTAATCGTGCGCGGGGAAGGCGAGCAAACCCTTGCCGAACTCATCAAAGCACATCAAGCGAAAGCCAACTTCAACAGCATCTCTGGTATCTCCTACCGACATGACAGCATAATCATTCACAATCCGTCGCGGTCTCTTATCGAAAATCTTGAAAACCTACCCTTTCCAGGCTACCACCTTATCAAAGCCAACATGCGCAAGTATCACTTTGCGATCATGGGCGGCGAGAACAAACCCTACGCTCTCATTGAAGGCGCTCGCGGCTGCAACCACCAGTGCTCGTTCTGCACTCAGTGGCGGCACTGGCAAGCGTGCTGGAGGGTGAAGTCAGCCAAGCGGATAGCTGACGAGATGGCTTACTGCTACCGTGAGTTTGGCAGCAAGTTCATCTGGCTAACGGATGACAATTTTGGGTCGGGGCAGCGCTGTGCGGAAATTGCTGAAGAAATCATCGCGCGGCAATTGCCTGAGGATGTTTCGTGGTTTGTTCAGGCTCGATGCGATGACATCATCCGCAACAAAGATGTGTTGCCTCGTTTGCGCAGGTCAGGGTTGAACTGGGTTTTGCTCGGAGTGGAGAACTCGAGTCCTCAGACACTCGCGAGTTTCAAGAAAGGCATAACGCCTGCGGATGCGAAGACGGCGGTGCGGTTGCTGAAGGACAACGGCATTTTCGCCCACGCCATGGTCATCATAGGCAGCCGGAAAGACACGCGCCAGACTATTGCTCAGCTGAGGGAGTTTGCAAACGACTTGGACCCGGACCTTGTCATGTTTGGGATTCTGACACCGTTTCCTGGCACAGAAGTCTACATAGAGGCGGAGCGAAGCGGCTGGATTATGGACCGGAATTGGTCGCATTACGACATGATTCATGCCATTATGCCTACGGAGACGCTTTCGCCCCACGAAGTGCAAGAGGAACTCTACCGGTGTTACCGAGACTTCTACGGGTCGCTGAGCCGAAAGCTGCGCGGGGTTTTTTCGAGGAATGGGCTGAAACGGAGGGTTTTTTGGCACATGGCTTGGAGCGGTGTGCTGGAGAAGGTGAAGTCGCTGTTTTAGCAGAGAAAATGGAAAGGGCTGGGGCTTCGACTGTAACTGTGACGTTTTTGGTAGCGGTGTCGATTGTTGGGCTTGCGTTGACTGCTGTTCTGGTTCTGCGGTCCAACCCGGAGCACTTTGAGGTCTCCATTCGGCACAGTCTCGTTGGCGCCTTGTACAGCGTCATCTGCGTTTTGGGGATTGCAGCGGTGTTCTATCCCGCGAAGTGCAGGGGGATGTTTCAGAAGACGCAGAACCCACTGCCTCAAGCAAGCGAACCCTCCAACTCTATGCGGATAAGTGGTCATCATCCTGATTGTCAGAACTTTGCGGGTAACAGAGTAAGGCTTGGGGCGCGAGAGTTTTGTGCAGCGTGCAGCGGTTTGTTGATTGGAGCCCTGATTGCTTTGGTTGGAGCTGGTTTGCAGTTTTTTGTTGGTTTAAGTGTGGTTTGGGGCAGCGTTTGGCTGCTTGTGCTAGGCGAGGTCGGGATGGTTTTGGGGTTGGCTCAAATCAAGTTTGGTGGCTACGCCAAGATGATTGTTAATGTGGTTTTTGTCGTCGGCTCGTTCGTGACTTTGGCTGAGGCGGATGTTTTGGGTGGAAGCGTGCTCGTGGATCTCTATGTGCTTGGATTAGTCGGGTTCTTGCTCTGGCTAAGAATTTGGCTTTCCGAGCGGAACAACCGACGAATCTGCCAGACGTGCCGGTCGTGCTTTCAGTAGCGACGGGTTTCGGCGTATCTTCGTCGTCCGTAGAGTGCACCTAAGAGGATGAGGATGCCGAAGATGATTATGATGAAAGGCCAGAAGATGGACCAGAAGTTGCCGATGTACCCGCTGGCTTGCAGAAACAGTCCCAAGCCGACGAGTATGATTATTATGCCGAAAACTAAGCCCGCGATCATGCCGCCGTTGGGTAGGCCGAAGCATTCGCCTTCGACTCGCCTGTAGTGTTCCCGTTCGCTTCCCGGATACCGTTGACCTACGGTGTAGAGGGGTGCTCCGCAGTTGGAGCATACCTTGGCGTCGTCTGGGTTTTGGGTGCCACACTTGCTGCAGTAAACCACAACTCTCCCTCAGTCTCGTTTAGTTTCGTTTCTGTTTTAAGACTTGTGGTCGTTTGTGGTTTGTCTTTTTTGGGTGTTTGGTTGTTGTGGCTTCTCGGACCGCACTGGCAACGTAGCCGCCTTGGAAGATAGAGCTGGGTCGCCAGAGAATCTGGTGACGGGGTTGCCCGGACTTGAACCAGAAAAAGTATCATCTGTAGTCTGATAGAAAAACAAGCTGATATGCTCTTTTCAAAGCATTCAAGTTTCGAGACATCTCACTCTCTGGTTTCCTGAACAACGCTTTGCAGTTGTAAACTTTGGACGCCGCCAAAACATAGCAGTCTGTCAACGCAAGGCAATATTGAAGCTTCGCTTTGCCGGCTTCGACTGCTAAGTCTTTGTTTTCTGATGGGGCAGTCACTGATGGGAGTCTGAAGAGCCACTCAACGAGCTCTGATGACAGACTGTGAGGCTCTTTCATTCCTATTTTTCGATATATCTTTGCGCTGACATAGTATGCTTCGGCGAGAATTGGATGTGGAACTATGGCTTCAAGTTCTCCTCGAATGAGGGACGCAAAGATTGCTTTTGCTTTGTCTTGAAACTCAGCTTCCTTATCAATGTATTCTATGATTATGCTGGTGTCTAAGACGACTCGGGGCAAGTTTCGATACCCAGCTCTTTGAGAAGCTTTTGCGTCTTGTCGCTTGTGGCTTTCGCCTCTTTCAGGATCGGTTCAGTCACTTTCTTCCCTGCTCGAACAAAGACTTTCCCAGGCAATTCCTTAGACGGCTCCAAAATGACTCGTCCCTTGTCTATTTGCACTTCAAGAATGGTGCCCGACGTTAGGTTGAGTTTGTCCCTTGCTGCTTTAGGTATGACAACCTGGCCTTTTTTTGAAACTACGGTTCTTAACATGGCGACACCACGGAAATGTAAGAAATCAATCTTACTTAAGTCTTACTGAGTTTTTCTCATGAAAGTGAAAGAGTTCCTACATGAGAAGAGTTGAAACATTGAATGGTGGGGTTGCCCGGATTTGAACCGAGTCTATAGCTTTATTAAGAAAAGAGAGACAATTCGCTGTGTGAAGGAAAGCCTTGATTAATGTTTCAGTCAAAATTGAACGATTTCAAAGGATTGTGGGGGAAGTATTCCCGAGAACATCTGGAATTGCCAAAGGAGAAAAAGAATACGAGGAATGTATCGGGCATCGTGAATTCTGGGATGACCTCAACAAGATCAAATTAGAAGACACTGAAAGAGTTGTTCTTCCTTTTCTTGGCAAATGGAAATGCAGATTACCTTACGATTGCGCGTCTGAATTGACCTATACTTTGCAAAAGACAGAAACACTAATTCAGCCTTTGAGAAGGCTTCAGGTTGAAGACTTAGATGCCATCAACGCGATTCGAGATGACGAGACTTCTTTGAAACCGTTTTATTTGATTAAGGAGGGATTCGAAAACATAAGCAGAACTAGATCAGGTAGACGAACAGTAGGGTATACTGCGACCTCAAAAATCTTGCACATGGCGGTTCCTTCCTTGTTAGTAATGAGTGATGAGAAAATAAGAAAACATTATGGCTTTGAAGGAACCCCAGTTGGTTATGTCAACTTCATGCTTGCGATGAACCTGTTTGCTCGCGATTTAATTGCACAGACCCGAGACAAGACGACTGTGCTTGCGATTTCACGTTTTCGGGAAAGGACTCTTGCGAGACTTCTTGACAACTACAACTACACCTCATTTACACTTGGCAAAACATAAACGGAGACTCCTCCAAATTAAGAAGCATCAAATGTGGGGCTGCCTGGGTTTTAACTGGGGTCTATTTTTACTTAAACAAGTGAACAGCCTTCTTAAGCACTCGTTAACAAAATAACACTCAGAATTATATGTTGCATAAGAGAAAGCGACTTCCCATAGATACGGTTTGGTTCATCAAACAACAGCATGCGCCTTATAGCGTAATTAGAGAGCAAATCAGAACAAAGTGGCAAATAGAAGTTGCAAAATCAACCATAAGGTATTACAAAAGGCAAAGAGAACGAATCAAGCCAACCGACTTGAGTGCGATAACTCCTTAGATTGGGAATGGCTCCAAGGCTTGTTCTCTGCAGACGGCAACAAAATTATAGACGACGGGAAATATGGCAAGCATTATGTTGTCAGGGTAGACCTCGACAAAAACGCACGACGAATTAATAGCTCGGAAATGCGTCAGAATAATCAGCGCCATCGGTCCGTCACCTTCACGGCTTGTTAAAGGTAACTGCTTAACGATTAAAGTAACCAGCAAAAAACTATACCATGCGCTAAACAAAGCGCCTGAAGAACTAGCCATAACCCTGCTTACGTTGCTGGGGCAGTTGATGGCGACGGCTGGGTTGATCACAGAGCAATTCAGTTTGGGCAGTCGCAAGTTCCCGAACTGTTTGACGGGCTGGCCTCTTTTTTAGTAGACAAGACGCTCGAGTAGAAATCTGGACAAAATGCGATGTGCCGAATTACAGACGTATGTATATTCCCTTCAATATTCTACAATCAACCGGAATCATCAATTACTCAATCAAGGCACAGAGAATAGGTGGGAAAACTTAAAAACATTAAACAACTAAATGGGCCATCTATGTCCTCAGAAGAAATACAGATATTATCCAAATTCCGAACCGAGGAAGGAAGACTCAATAACCCAAAACAACACCGAAGTAACAAACGTTTCCGGGGGCACCTTTTTGCCTTTATCGTCATGGAAAAAATTAAAGAATGCATACCACTGGAGAAGTACACACCGGTTTTGGGACCTGTTTGGATTCAGAGGAAAGAATATGTTGAATGGGACGGGGCAATTGTCAAGAAGAATGCCGAAGATACCTCTTCTCGTAGTTTTGCAGCTTCTGACTTGATTGCCTTATTTGAATTCAAGATTGCAGGTATTTACGGGAGTAAAACATCAGGAAAAGGCAGAAGGTTAGTAGATGAGGTTATCCAAGGCATAAAGGACAACTTTGAAGAGGTCAGGAAGATGAACAATAGCGTTTCCTGCTTCTATATTTCGTTGTATGAAAGGAAGCCAAAATCCTCGGACAGGAACCCTATCGATTACTATGATAAAACAGAAAAAGGCCTTACTGGAATAACAACATGTATGCTTTTTAACTCTCGTTTCTACAAAAAGGATTTCAAAAGGGAGAAACCTCGGATGCTCGACTCCTGGAGCAAAGTAGTCATGGCGCTTCAGATAGCTTGTAAATAATTGGTGGGGCTGGAGAGATTTGAACTCTCGTCTATAGCGCCCGAGGCTACAAGCCTAGACCAAGCTAGCCGACAGCCCCACACCGCCTAAGCCGCGGTGCTATGTTCTTCTGCGAGCCTGAAAATAAGCATTCCTCACCCGCCCGCACCTGCCAGCCTCGGCATAGACCCGGAAACACCAAGCCAGACACCAGTCCACTCAGGGCTATAGCCTCTAGGTAAGGGGATGTGGACAGGAATCGTAGTTGTTCCGCTCAGCCTTTCTGCATGGCTTGGGTTTTGAGGTGTTTGGGCATGAGTTCTACAGCGTATCTGAGCGCGGTTCGCGGCATCCGCTGCCTATTCCGCACAACGTAGTCGAACACTTCTTTCTCGTGGTTGCGGCTCTCCTCCTTGAGCAGCCAACCGTAACCCTTCTGCACCATGTCATCCTCATCCTCCAGCAGCACATCGCATACCTCGAATGCTTCCCGCAGGAAACAGCCCTTCTTGGCCGGAACAATCAGCGAAACCGCCGAAGCCCTCCTGAGCCACCGGTTCTTCGACTCTGCCCAACTCTTCACGTCCGCCAGTGTTTCGGGGAACCTCTGGACCAAGTCGCCTATGGTGTGGTTGCAGAGGCTGTCGCACTTCGCCCAGTTGTTCACATACCGCTCAATCCACTTCTTGAAGACTGCGATGTCGCCTGGCTCAAGCCTGTCAACCAGGTTCGGCAGCCACACCGCAACGACAAAAGCCTCTTCGACCAAGTCAGAGCGCAGCAGCGTTTCGCAGAGCGCGAAAACCTCCGCCTTGCCCAAGACCTTGACTTCGGTCCAGAAGTTCTCTGCAATCTTGCGAACGACAGCCGTCTTCACGCCGTATCCTGCGACGTTTTCCTTGAAGAACCGCTGGAAGCTCTGCCTCGTTTTTTCGTCTGCATTCGCCCTGAGTTCCTGCCTGATGCGCTCGATGACTTGGCTCATGGAACCTAAACGGAACTCTGGCAGTTATAGGCTTTTCCATCGCGCGCAAAAAACGCAAGAAGCTAAAGACCAAAAAAGAGAGAGACTGATTTACCAGTTCTCCATCTGGTAAAGGTCAACGCCTAAGTCCACGTTCAACGGCTTCTCAGGCTCACCAGCAGGTTCCAAGTCGTAAAGCCTATGCATGATTCTCCCCAACCTCGTTCTGACCACACCTATTCCGGTTTTGACGGGCGAAATCTTGACTCTGGGCTTCGGCTGCCGCTTGCGGCAAACAGGAGCCACACCGATGACGATCGCATCGTTGTCCAGCAGTCGAACGTTCCTTTCGATGATTCGGTTCGCCTCTTCCAGCGGCATGTGGTACTTGGGCAAGCCTTCGTCAACAACCTGTCTAGTCAACGCCTTTTCTCCTCCACACCTCGGCACTGATTAGGTCGCGGATGGCTACGCGGATTGCCTCTGCCCTGTTGGGGTAGAAGCATTCGTCCACAAGCTGGTCCAAAGCTTTTATATATGTTTCAGGAAGATACAGGGTGATTAGCTTCATCTGGGTTATTCCTCGTTGAAGTAGCAGAAGCGTGTTGATGGCTATACCTGTATATATCACGCCCTAAATATGCACATAACATGTTCGTTACACATACTTATAAATAAAACAAAAGCGATGTTGCAGCTTCCTGTATAAACACACCACAAGTAACCTGCAGGTTTTTATTCAGATGTTACGTTTCTAACGTGCAAGATGAACAAACCGAAAACCCGCGTTTTCCTCCGAACCTTCGGCTGCAGCACCAATCTAGCAGACAACGAAGCCATGGCAGGCTGCCTAGCCGAAGCAGGCTTCGCCCTGGCTGATTCAGCGGAAGACGCAGACGTCACCATCTTTAACAGCTGCGCCGTCAAAGGACCCACGGAAAACCGTATAATCGAAGCCCTGAAGCGGCTGCCGCGGAACCAGAAAGTCATCGTTGCAGGCTGCTTGCCCCTCATAAATTTCGACAGGCTCATGCGGGAAGTGCGGTTCGACGCTGCGGTGGGCCCTGCGGCTGGCAGGGGCATCGTGGGCCTCGTGAAACGAGTCGTTGCGGGAGAAACGGTCATGGAGCTTAACGGTGCGTTGGCTGCGAAGCCTGGGTTGGATTTGCCGCGTGTGCCGGCGAGCAGAGTGGTGAGTGTGGTTCCTGTGAGCTACGGTTGCTTGGGTTCCTGTGCCTACTGCTGCGTTGTTCATGCTCGTGGGCATCTGCGCAGCTATGCCGTGGATGAGGTTGTGGCGCGTGTTCAGCGCGACTTGGCTGCTGGTGCAAGAGAGTTTTGGGTGACTTCGCAGGACACTGCCTGTTACGGCAGGGATTTAGGCACGAACCTTGCGGCGTTGCTCAGGGCGTTGACGGCGTTGCAGGGTGATTTCAGGGTTCGCTTGGGGATGATGACGCCGAATGTCCTTGTGCCTTTCTTGGGTGAGTTGATTGAGGCATTTCGGAGCGAGAAAGTGTACAAGTTTCTGCACTTGCCCGTGCAGAGCGGAGACGACGAAGTGCTCAAGCGGATGCGTAGGTTCTACACGGTTGAGACTTTCAGGCAGATCGTAGCTGCGTTCCGTGAAGCGTTTCCGAGGTTAACGTTGAGCACAGATGTGATTTGCGGTTTTCCAAGCGAAACGGCTGAAGCCTTCGACAACACAATTAGGCTCATCGGCGAGGTAAAGCCTGATGTGGTGAACGTATCCAAGTTTTTCGCTAGACCAAACACCGCTGCTGCGGAGATGCAGGATGCGTTTGTTGAGCGTTCGGAAATAAAGCGTAGGACCACGGAAATGGCAAAGCTGGCGAAGCAGGTGGCGTTGGAGCGCAATCAGGAGTGGCTGGGTTGGGTTGGCGACGTTTTTGTGGATGAGCAGGGCAAAGTGCCCGGAACGTGGATCGGGAGGAATTTTGCGTACAAACCCGTTGCCGTAAGGAGTTCGGAAACGTTGTTGGGAAAGATTCTGCGGGTGAGGATTGTGAAGGCCGCTTTTACGCATCTTGTTGGAGAGGTTGAATAGTGTGTGAGATTCTTTGTCCATAGCCCCTCTAATCATAGAGTGAACTTCAAGTTTAGCGAAAAACTCCAAGACGACTTCGGTTACTGTCGTTCGTTTGGCTTCGCACTTAGAACCTGCTGAGTCTGCTCATGGGCTGTTCACGAAGCGAAAAAAAGGAAAGGAAAGTTGTTTTGGGGGCTTGTGGCTTAGGCTGATCTTTTTCGCAGAACAACAATGAACACGGCTACCAGCGCGATTGCCAGAATCACTATTACCGCCACGCCAGCATAGGCTACTTCCACCGGCAGATACAGACCAGTGTTTTGTTGAGGAGCTTCGGTCGGTGCGATGGTTGGGCTCGGCGGAGGCGACGTCGGGGCAGGTGTAGGTGTAGGCGTTGGAGAAGGCGTTTGAGTTGGCGCTATGGTCGGGCTGGGAGTTGGTGTAGGTTCTGGGGTTGGGGGCGGAGTGGGCGTTGGCGTTGGGGTTGGTGTAGGAGCGGGTTGTTCTTGTTCATAGTAAGTTGTTAGTTCTGAAGATTGTTCGTAGCAGTAGACATTCCAGTCGTTGGCTCCGAAGTACAGTCTGCCTTTGTAGATTGCTGGAGAAGACCACACTTGTCCTTCGACGCCTATCCATCCTGACTTGTTGCCTAATAGGACATCCACGATGTAGACACCGAAGGAATCGCTTGGCACGTAAAAGAGACCGTCGCTGTAAGCTGGGCTGCCGTAGTGCTCTCTCGTTAAGAATGTGCTCCATATCTTTGCACCGCTTGTTGCGTTGATGCATGAGAAGCTGAAGAAGTCACCAGTGTACACTCTGCCGTTCACGTATATCATTGACCAGATGGGTTCCATGCTTCCGCTGCCAGGTAGCTCATTGGTCTTCCAGATGAATTCCCCAGTCGTAGCGTTGAGGCAGTAGAATTGTCCAATTCCGGCTGGAGCAAGAGTTGCAGCTCCTGATGGGATGAACACTCTGCCATCGCCTACCGTGGGTGTTCCCATCATCTGGATGTTCTTTCCAATGGGCGTAGATGTGTTCCATACGACGTTGCCGTTATCCGGGTTTAGTTTGTAGACAAACCCGTCTACCGACGCGCAGTAGAGGCCGTCACCAGCAATGTACGTGGGTGTTGAGACTATAGCTCCCGTGGTCGCTTTAGTCCAGAGCACAGATCCAGTGTCGGCGTCGAGGCAGTAGATTTTGCAGTCAAGCGAGCCGACATACACCTTCCCGTTAACGACGGTGGGGCTGCTGCGGTATTCCACCGTGGTGCCGGTGATGATGTGAAGGACAGAGCCGGGGGCAGGTGTCTTCCATACCATCGCGCCGGTGCCTGCATCTAAGCAGTAGACGAAACCGTCGTCAGCGCCTGTGTAGACTCGGTTGTTGACAACTGCGGGCGAAGACCTCACGAAGTGTCCTGTTGTGAAGTTCCAGATTTTGCTTCCGTCGTTAGCGTTGAGGCAGTATAGATTCTTGTCGAATGAACCGATGTAGAGTTTGTCTTGCACGACAGCTGGAGAGGACATAACTACGCCGTCCGTGTGGAATTTCCATTTGAGGGCTGCGACTGTTGGTCCTCCGTATCCGATGGCGGTGTGAGCTGGGTTGGCTAGAAACATTGCCCAATCCTTGGCAGGTCCGAGGCACGTCAGTGTCAGCTGGGCGGGTGCTCCACTTCGTTTCGAGTTGACTCCGTAGAAGTTACCGTACGCAATGCAAGCGAAGTCTCCTGGACCAGAGCCAAATTCTTGGGGTAGCTGCCAGAGGACTTTTCCAGTGAAGGCGTCGAAGCAGGTATACTCTGATCTTGAGGTTTCAGGGGTCAGAGGTGAAAGCGAGGACTGCCCTGTCGTTGCGTAAACTTTGCCGTCTGCGACTTGTACGTAGCCGGGGTACATAAGTCCTGGACCTTGGTACTTCCACACTATTTTTCCTGTTGTGACGTTGAAAGCGTAGAAGTATCCGTCTACGTTAGCCATGTAGACCATGCCGTAGCCCGCCGCTGTTCCACTGCTCCAGAAACCGTAAGCGCTGGGTCTTATCGACCATAGAACTTCGCCTGTGTCTTTGTCCATGGCCACGAACGTGTTATCTAGCAAGCCACGAAGTACTTTTCCGTCGTAGTATGTGCCCTGATACCATGGGCATCCTGTCAGTTGCGTGTCCCAAAGAACTCTTCCGGTTTTTGCGTCGAGGCATACTTGGCGTGGTGTTCCTCCGTTCGGGAACAGTTTGCCATCACCGTAGACTGGTCCAGAGATGGTGCCGTCAGCTAAGTAGGTCCATGCAAGTACAGGACTCGTTGGGATGGAAAGATCCCACGCTTCAATAGTTCCGTAGCCTCTTGCCGCTGCAGTCCCAGTACCTGTCTTGTTGCCACACGCCACGTAAGCCATCTTTTCCTCTTTCACATACGTGAACTCTGAGTCTCGAGCTCCGCTTATCTTGGGTTCATTGTCCGTCCATAGGAGGCTTCCGTCAGCAATGTTCAGCAGTCGAAGCGCCCAGACAGGCGGCAAGTTTGCAGTTGCGGCAGAGGTCACGACAACTCCCATTTGTGTTTCGTCAATCTTGAATATCTTTGACACGCTGGTGGTTCTGTCAGGAATCTTCGCTACAGATGCGTTGTAGATTATGCCGCCAGTGAATGGGTCCATTGCTATGATGAAGTTTCGGTCGATGGAAAAGATTTTGCCGTTAAAAGCAATGGGGGCACCACTTACATTTCTCTGCCACAGTACATCAGGGGAAGCCGGAGCTGGTCCTGAGGAATAGTGAGTAAATGCTGAATCACTCCCTGTTTGGGGCCAGTCGAACTGCATCAAGTTGTCCGTATCAGCTGCACTCGTTACCGTCAAGTTTGAAAGAACTGGAAACGCCGAAGAAGCAATGAGCAAGGCAAGGATAGCTATCACTAGTTTTCTTGTGAATTTTCTGGTTTTCATATTCTTCTCTCCGATTTTTTGCGTAGAGTCTACATGAAACCCACTGCATTTAAGCCCTTGTCATAAGTCAGTGCGCTTACTGACGCAAGGTTCATAACCAATGCGGCACACATACGACAGGCGGCTCCAGGCATCTTTGAAGAGGATAGATGGAATGCTAATTCACGAAGAGGATGCTCAGACGCTTAGAATGCTCGGATTCACGCATTCACAAGCAAAGGTTTACTTGATACTAGCCGCGCTGCACCAGGCTGACGGAAAAACAATCTGGAAACATTCAGGAGTAGCCAGACAAGACATCTACCGAGTACTCAACGAATTGCAGGAAAAAGGTCTAGTAGAAAAAGCAATAGGCGCTCGACCTACGGAGTATCGACCAGTGAAAATTGAAGATGCGCTGTCAATTCTTCTCCTAGAAAAGGCGAAAGAATACAAAGAAACAGAGGAAAAAAGCCGAGAATTGTTGAGAAAATTCGTGAACACTCAGATAGTTTCGCCCGAAGAAGAAAACCCGTTTGTTTTGGTCCCGGGAAAGGCCATCATCATCAAGAAACTTAGAGAAAGCCTCCAGAAAGCCCAGTTTAGTGTAGACACGATTACCATACAGCAGAGGTTTTCGCAAGCCGTACTGGAATTCGCCGATGACTATCGAGACGCTTTGAAGAGAGGGGTCAAGATTCGAATCGCCACAGAAAAACACCTTCCCGAAACCAAAGCATTGAAGACCGTCAGAACGCTCAAGATGAACCCCAGATTCGAACTTAGAAACGTTCCAGATTCACCCGAGGCGATTGTTTCTATATTCGACGGAAAAGAAGCCTTTTTTTCGATGTCAGCAACAGCCCATCTCGATCGAAGCTCCGGCTTGTGGTCGAAAAACACCGGTTTCGTCGCGCTGGCGCGCACTTACTTTGAAATGAAGTGGCGTGAGGGATTGGAAGAAAATCTGCCGAGAGAATAGAGACTGCGTGATAACTGATACGACTCGCAAAAGTGAGGTTCACCCGATTCAACTGGTGAGGGTTTGCTGGACAGGACGTGCCGGGTTACGCGGTGAGAGCGTTCCTTACCCATTTTGCTGGGGGTCAAATAATAGGGTGCGCGCGAACTGCTGCACGGAGTATTTGTACCCATTTCCATTAACTGTAGTCAGCTTGGGATTGGCTGCGTCTGCTGTGGTGCTAGTGGTGCTCTGGCAGTTTGTAGCCTCCTTATTTGTCGCAAGATGCATAGACTTTGGCGCTGGGGCTTTGGCGCGTGAACCCTCTATAGGTTTGGGGTTTCGGGCTTAGTAATGGCGTTATAGACTTGGTTTGCGATTGTTCTTGAGCCTTGGCTGTTGGGGTGGACACCGTCCGAGAAGAGTTCGGGGTGGCCAGCTAACGCCGTGTAAGCATCAACGGTGGGTAGCCCCAGTTCGGATGCCACCTGCCCGATGTGGGGATTACGCCTATGGCGAGTTCGTGGCTTTCGGGCCGAGGCTGTCGCTGAAGATAGGCGGCGGTTTCACGAGCAGGATTCTGGGTTTGCTCGCCAGCGTTTGGAATGCGGCGATGAGTTTCTCATAGTCGCCTACAAAGTCATCGATGTGTTCGTAGGCTGCTGGGATTGCGTCGTTGGTTCCTAGCATGATGACGACGATGTCTGGCTGGAATTCTGTGGCTTTTTGGAATGCTGTTTGATTCATGTAGGGTTTCTCGAACTTGAGGGACACGGCGGAGCCGCCAGCGCCGAAGTTGCCTCCCACGTAGCCAGCGCCCAGCATCATCCAGAGGTCTGAGGGGTACTCGCTGCTTTCGGTGATACTGTCGCCTACGCAAGCCACTCTCACAGTCTCCGCGGGTACGGTGTTGCCTTCGTGGTTCTCGTGGAGCAGCACGACCAAGCCAGACAAGGCTAATGTGACGACGATGATAGCGACAATCAGCGGTATCTTGCTTGGCTTCAACCTGTTGCCATCTCCACCGTGGGTTCAGCTTGCGTCGAGCGTGATTATGCGCTGCTCTGCCCTTATTTTTTCCGAGAATCTTGGATTCAGTGCTACGAGGCGCGTCTGCCCTCGTTCTTGAGGTACTTCTTGAAGAATCTGCCCTGATTCTCAACCCGCATCCCAAGAGAAATCGACGTGCCAGCGGGCTCGCATCTGCCTTGGACTATGGCTTTGAGTGTGTCCTCAACGTTCGGCTCTGCTTCAATCAGAGTGTAAGCCCTGCCAATGACGGGACCGTAATGCGCATCCGTCCCGGCCACCTTTGGCAGATTTAGTTGTTCCGCGAGCTCTCGCGCTTTCCGTGAAGCGCTTCCGAAAGGGAAAGCTGACGCGTTGATTGCCTCCACAGCATTAAACTTGGAGGTGACGTGTCGTCCGATGCTTCCTTTGAACAGCGCGAACGGATGGCAGGCGATGGCTACGCCACCCTGGGCGTGGATTCGGTCTACGGTTTCGTCCGCGGTCAGGTCTCTCGGAATGGGTTCTTGCACGTTTAGTCCGACGATGTGCCCGTGAAGGCTGGATACCTCGGTGCCTGGAATCACGAGGAGATCTTTGATTTCTTGGGCGATTTTTCGTGCGCCTTCCACTTGGTTGTGGTCGGTCACCGCCACGGCGTTCAGCCCGCTTTTCTTGGCGAAAAAGACGAGGTCTCGGGGCGTGATAACTGAATCTCGGCTGTAGGTTGTGTGAATGTGGAGGTCAACGCGAACTCGAAAATGAGAAGGGTCTGCGCCGTTGCTCAAGTGATGATTGCTTCCTGTGATACCGTACTAGCGACCTTAATTCTTTTATGGATTGCTGTAAGAATTAGTCAAGCGCGACGCTTCCTGACGTTTTCTTGGCACATTCTACATGGAGTAAATGTGAAGATGAAAAATGTCCAAGTAGAAAAGAAACAGATTGCCTTCAGAAACGATGACCTTCCAAAGATCAAACTCCTGGCGCACGAAATGTATCTGCCTTTGGATGCGAGATATGACAAATCACAAATTCTTTAAGAAACCTGCAAAGATAAGGATAGGTTAGTTCACAGGAGAGATTAACTCATGAACAAACTAATCGCCTTTCTAGTGCTTCTTGCTCTGGTTATATCTGTACCATCAACAGAAGCCGCTTTAAACGTAGCAATTTTGTCTCATCAGGGATATGTTGGCTCAACAGGGTCCTACTACATTGTGGGCGAAGTCCAAAACGTTGGCAATCAGGCATACAAATATGTTGAAGTCATAGCTACTTTCTACAATACAAACGGCAGCGTAGTTGGGACAGAATTCACCTATATAGAACTATACGTTCTTCACCCGTCGGCCAAATCGCCTTTCAAAATTTTGTTCCTGGAGAAAAATGTAGTTCCATTAATAGACCATTACAGCCTCTCAGTATCATATGACCCGGCAACTGCACGTCCCGGGAACCTTAAGATTCTCTCGAACACTTCCTACGTGGGCCAAACAGGCAACTTGCACGTTGTTGGCGAGATCCAGAACAACGGAAACAACACGGCAAACTATGTTGAGGTTTTCGCAACGTTTTATGACACTGCAGGAAACGTAGTGGCCGAAGAATCCACTTTCTCGAATCCTTCAACTCTATCGGCGGGACAGAAAGCGCCTTTTGACATACTATTTGTTGAAAAGGCGCGAGTGCCGCTTATAGATCACTACGTTTTGACTGCTGAATCAAATGAATATTCACTTGAAGGAACAATAATGCCTTCTGCATCACCTATTCCAACGACAACGCCCTCACCATCACCCTTGCAACCTTCGACAACTCCAACTCGAACTGTGACTGAAACGCCAACTCCAATTAAAACCATAAATCCAACATCTACACCAAATACAACAGAAACATCCGTGCCTACGCAGATCACGTCTCAATCTCCCACTTCAACGACTACCATTCCTCTGCAACCAACAAGCCCTGTCTATTCAACCGAAACTCCAATGCCCTCTGCGACCATCGCACCCTCACCTTCGATTCCAGAGTTCCCAAAATCAATCATAATCGCACTAATCGCTGCCCTGCTTGTCGCGACTACATTGTTAGTAGTTCTGCGTCGTCATCGACATTTCCAAGAGTGAACTGCTGAATTGTAGTAATCCCGCCTTGCGAAAAGCAAAATAGGTGAAACCAACACGAACTCAGATATAGTCTGGTCAGAAAACTACTACTCAAAAGAATTTGATCTTCTTTTCTTCCCCTTTCTCCCGTATTTTGACAAGCATCTCATCGAGATTCTTTTCGTCAACGTCTATCTTTTGAAACAGCGGCGCGGGCTTCGCTATCTTGTGCGCAGGTTCCAGCGGAGCCGTTGCCTCGTCCCATCGGGTCTTGTGCACGCTCCCGGGCAAGCTCAGCATCCGCCACAGCTGCTCTGCCGTGTTTGGCATGAACGGTTCTGAGACGATGGCGAGGGCTTTGACGATTTGGGCGGAGACGAAGAATATGCTTCCCGCCCTGGCTCGGTCGGTTTTGAGGAGTTTCCATGGTTCCTTTTCATTCAGGTACTGGTTCCCCACGCGGCTGAGACTAACAAGCGTGTTGGCGGCTGACTGTATGCTGGCAACTTCGAGGTCTTCTGCCATAGCTTCTGTCTTTTCGCGGACGGTGTTAAGGACCATCTCGGCGTCGGCGTCCAGCTTCTCGGCTGGGGGGATTTCACCGTTGAACTGCGAGTTTATGAATGTCAACGTCCGGTGAATGAAGTTGCCGTACGTATCGTTCAGGTCAGCGTTGATTCTCCCGATGAACGCCTCCCAGGTGAAGTCGGTGTCCTTCGTCTCGGGGCGCGTCGCCATGAGGAAGAAACGCCAGTAGTCTACGGGGAACAGTTCCAGCGCTTCGTCTATCCATATGCCGATCTTGCGGCTCTTGCTGGCTTTTTCGCCCTTGAACTGGAGGAACTCGGTGGCTGAGACGTTCCAGGGCAGGTTGAAGTCCTCGCCCGAAGCCAACAGCAACGCGGGCAGAATAATCGTGTGGAAGGGTATGTTGTCCTTGCCTACGAAGTACAGCGTCCTCGACGCCTTGTTGAACCAGAAGTCCCGCCACTTCTCCGGCTCGCCCATTCGCTGGCACTGCTCGATTGTGGCGGAGACGTAGCCGAGGACGGCGTCCACCCAGACGTACACGGTCTTGCCTTCGGCGCCTGGAAACGGCGCGGGAATCCCCCACTCTACGTCCCGCGTGACGGCGCGGGGTTTCAAGCCTTCTTTGATCCAGTTGAGGCTGAAGTTGCGGGCGTTGCTGGATATCTGCTTGTTTTCCTGCAGGTAACATGTAAGCGGCTCGGCGAACTTGGACAGGTCGATGTACCAGTGCCTCGTGGATTTCACGACGGGCACGGTGCCGCAGATCACGCACTTCGGCTGCACGAGCAGCGTCGTCTCTAGGAGTCTGCCGCATCGGTCGCACTGGTCGCCTCGGGCTCGCTCGTACCCGCAGTACGGGCAGGCGCCCTCAACGAACCGGTCGGGCAGAAACCGCTGGTCATGCTCGCAGTACAGCATCTCCGTCTTGCGCTCGAAGATGTAGCCGTTCGCGTATATCTTCGCCAAGTGCTTCTGGACGAATTCTTTGTGCACGGGACTCTCAGTGCTCGTGTAGTTGTCGTAGGACGCACCCCACTTCTGGAAGAGCGCCGCCACACGGGCGTGGTTTCGATCCGTGAGCTCCTTCGGCGTGATGCCTTCTTTCAGGGCTTCGACCTCGATGGGTGTTCCATGCGTGTCCGAGCCGCTCACTAGCAGGACGTCGTAACCTTGCAGCCGAAAGTATCGCGCTGCAACGTCCGCAGACAGGACTGAACCAACGAGGTTGCCCAGGTGCGGGGTCACGTTTATGTATGGCCAAGCTGAGGTGACCAGAACTTTTTCAGGCGTGGCTGTGCCCTCCAGACTGTAGGTTTGCTGTGTACATTCTCCCACATGTTCTTCATATAAAGTATGCGTTGCGGCTCCGTTCAAGAAAAGAGAGTCTACACATAAGGTATGAACTCCGAGTTGGCCGGAGAAAGAAGAAGCTTTTTATCAAGTCGACGGGCTAATGCTTTAACTGCTCAGGGTGTAGAATGCAACAAAATGAAGAGAAAAGTTGCAGTTGACGCAGCTGCCGTTGTGCTGCTCCTAATCACGGTTTCTTCCATAGCTGCTTTCCTCGGAGCCTTCGACCGTCCCACACAGGATTCCCTGACGGACGAGTGGTCCATGTTTCACCATGACTTGAGACACTCAGGCAATTCCAAGTCAGCGGGCCCGAAGACAAACCAGACTTTGTGGCGGTTCAACACGGGCGGACCCGTGGATTCGCCCGTGGTCTCAGACGGCGTGGTCTACGCAGGCTCGCTGGACGACAGAGTCTACGCCTTGAACGCCGCCGACGGCGTGGTCCTGTGGAACTACACGACGGACGCGAACGTTTTGTCTCCTGCCGCCGTTGCCGAGGGAATGGTTTACGTGGGTTCGGAGGACTACCACGTGTATGCTTTGAACGCCACGAACGGCGCGTACGTGTGGAGCTACAAGACGGGCTACTTTGTGGATTCTGCAATCGCGTTCTCCAACGGAGTCGTCTACGCGGCTTCCGAGGACAGCAACGTCTACGCCCTGAACGCATCCAACGGCGCCTTGGTGTGGAGGTACGCGACTGGCGCGCAGATTATGCTATCTTCTACTGTAGTCTCGGATGGACGCGTATTCGTGGGGTCAGAGGATCACAAGGTCTACTCTTTGAACGCTGAGACGGGGTCGCTCGAATGGAGCTACACTACGGGCGACATGGTGGTTTCCACTCCCGCGGTGGCTGGCGGCGTCGTCTACACCGGGTCGAACGACGGCAACGTCTACGCCTTGAACGCGGCGAACGGCACGGTCGTTTGGAAATACGCTACGCGCGGTCCGGTGTTCTCTTCACCCGCGGTCAGCGGCAATGTGGTGTACGTGGGCTCCATCGACGGCAACGTCTACGCTTTGGACGCTTCAGAGGGCACTCTGCGGTGGAATTACACGACTGGCGGGGCTGTGGCTTCCTCGCCTGCCGTCTTCGAAAACCGCGTGTACGTCGGTTCATCGGACAACAGAGTCTACGCTTTGGACGCTGCCACGGGAGCATTCGTCTGGAGCTACGCCACGCAGGACATGGTGATTTCTGAGCCCACCGTTGCCGACGGCGTAGTCTACGTTGGTTCCTGGGACGGGCGACTCTACGCTCTGAATGCAGCGGATGGATCGCTGGTGTGGAGGTTCGCCACGGGCGGCGCAGTGGACTCCTCACCAACTATGGCTGACGGCGTGGTCTACGTGGGTTCGTACGACGGAAAAGTCTATGCCCTAAACGCTTCCACGGGCACGGTTGCCTTGGACGAGTTCACAAGCGACGTGCTGTGGAGTTACGCAACCCGCGACATGGTGATGCTGTCCTCTCCCGCCGTTGCCAACGGAAAAGTGTACGTAGGGTCTTACGACGGCAACATCTACGCACTGGAAGCGTCCACGGGCAAGCGCCTCTGGAACTACACGACCGGCTACGCCGTCGTCTCCTCGCCAGCCGTGGCTGAAGGCGTCGTCTACGTGGGTTCGGAAGACACCCGCATCTATGCTTTGGACGCCGAGACAGGCGCCTTAATCTGGAGCTACACTACCGGCGACCAGATTCACCTATCTTCTCCCGCTGTAGCCGAGGGCTTGGTGTATGTAGGCTCAAACGATCACAACTTGTATGCGCTAAACGCCTCAAGCGGGAGCGTCGTGTGGAATTACACGACGGGCGATGTGGTAATCTCCTCTCCGGTAGTCGTTGGCGGCAGAGTCTACGTTGGTTCGTACGACGGGAACGTCTACGCCTTGGACGCGGCTACAGGTAGGCGCTTGTGGAGCTTCAAGACGGGCGGTTCTGTGGCTTCATCTCCTGCTGTGGTGGATGGCTTGGTTTACGTTGGTTCGGGCGACGGCAAGGTTTACGCCTTAAATTCCGCCATAGGCACGCTGATCTGGAGCTATAGGACGGGCGGTTCTGTGGCTTCGTCCCCGGCTGTCGCGAAGGGCGTTTTGTACGTGGGTTCATATGATGGGAAAATCTACGCTTTGGATGAATTTAACGGCGTTTTTCTGTGGAGCTACCAGACTGGCGACATCGTGGTTTCTTCCCCAGCCGTGGCGAACGGCGTCGTTTATGTCGGCTCGTATGACCGTGCTGTCTACGCTTTCGGTTCTCCCTGAACTGGGCTGTAAAAGCCACGGCTCTGTCGAGGAAGGCATTGAGAGTGTGTTGTGCTTCAATCCCGAACGACTATTGTTGCCGACAGCTGGTTGAATACTCTTTGCTTGCGCTTGGGGAAGAGTCCCCAGCCAATCAACACATCAAGCGGGAGAATGAAGGCTTTCCCCACACTCTCCAAAGCTGCTTGCCCAAACGTCGGCTGGCTGCCGTTGAGTTTTGTGACTCGCAGGCGCATGACCATTTTTCCGATGGACCTGCCGTAGACTCCGTCCATCAAAGCCCAGTACAGGAAGAAAACCAACCCGCTTAGCCTGAAGTTGAACACGGCAGACCACCAGCCTCCGTCGTTCAGGAGCGAGAAAGGTCGCCCAACAAACAGAACCAGTCCAATAGTGAACAGCGAGAAGTCTATGATGGCGATGTCGATCAACCACGCTACGAACCGCTCGCCCCAAGTCGCCAGCTTCAACCCCGGCTCGACACGCGAGATGTCAACGTGGACGACGGGCTCGGGCTTCTCTTCGACCGCCACGGCGGTTCCGCATCGGGGGCAGTACCGAGCGTCCTCGGTGAGTTCCTTGCCGCATTTTCTGCAGTAGCCCATACTTCAGTCTCCGTCTGCAACTATTCGTTGTTCGAGTATATCTTCTTTTTTAGCCTCTGCGACTGGTGATGGGCTGGCGGGACTGCAACGCTTAAATCACGACGCATCATTGGGGTAGATGAGGAATATCGCATGGTTTACTGTCGTCAGTGCGGAGCCAAACTGGACGAGGACGCAGCGTTCTGCCGAGTCTGCGGTACCCCAGTCTCAGCTTCTGCCCCTCCACAGGCCGCCAGCGTTCCTGAAAGGAGGGTCAGGACAAGGCTGCCGCTTGCAGCCATAGTTTTGATAGCTGTCTTGGGCGTGGCAATCCTGTTCGTCGCCATCGCTTGGGTACCGTTCCAGAACGTGAATTTCTATCAGTCAGAGTCAGCTGCCACGCAGGATGTCGTGAACGCCCTCAACCTTAACTTCGACGCTGATGTGGCGGATGTCCAGGTTTTTCTCGCCGACCTGCCCAACGAGTTCGTGGTGGTGAACGTTTCCGCCGTTGGTTCCATGGGCTTGTTCGGAGATGCGGCCCACCCAGTTCAGCTGACCCTCAGCAGCCAAACAGCGGGTGACACGCTGACCGTGACATCACGAATTTCCAGACCGGAAGTTTGGCCAGTCTCGTACAACCTCAACGTTCGATGCAACATATACGTGGACCTTTCGGTTCCGCTGAACTTGTCGATTGGGACTAGCGTGGGTCAGGTCACGATGAACACTGAAAGAGCAGCCAGGTTCAACGCATTGACTCTACGGGCGGTGACCGGCAGGGTCCAAGCCATGTTCAACCGAGGCGTCGTCTTCGACGGCAGCGTCTCTGTCTCAGCCACAACCGGAGAGGTGCAGTTCATCTGGAACAATGCGGATGCCCGAGGCAACATCTCATGCCATGTAGGCTCGGTCACGGGCGCGGTTTTCGTGAACGTGGACCAGCAGTCGCAGCTGAACGGGAACGTCAACCTGGATGCGGGAACGACCACGGGCGACGTCAACCTAGCCATGAACCTCCAGGACGGTGTGGCAACGAGAATCGACTCGCAGACAACTACGGGGGGCATAACCGTCGATGTGGAGAGCTTCAACGGCAACCAGTCGCCGCTGTACTCAGCCAACTACCCGGCGGCTAGCAACTTCCTCGTGAACCTGCGAACGACGACGGGCAGCATCCACATAAACGGCAAGTACCGTGCTACCGTGCAATCGACTCAGGAGAAGGTCCGCGACGACGCCATGACCTACATACTCGCTAACCATCCAGAGACGGCAATGTTCATGCAGAACCTGACGTGGACGGGCGGAAGACAAGACACAGGCTTGGTGGGCGCCGAAACCTATGTTTACGAGAGCACGGGCTGGACGGTCACGCTGAAGTACCCCGTCGTGCCCAACCCAGTCTACACGGTCACGGCGGACTACTCAGTTTCGCTTCTGCCGGGTCAGGTGGGCATCCCCTACAGGGTAATCTGGCAAGGAACGTGGGAGAACGGCGTCGTGAAGGAGACGAGTTACGTCTTCGCCCAGTAGCCCGGCGCGTCCTAAACGTTTAAACGCTCCTTGACCGATAGAGAGAAGGCAAGGTGAAGCCAATGGGAGAGCAACGGAAATTCACTCTTGAAGAACTCGCTAACTATGACGGCAGAGGCGGCAAGCCAGCCTACATCGCGTATGAGGGAAAAGTCTACGACGTCTCAGAAAGCAGCTTCTGGCTGGACGGAGACCACCTGGGCGCGCACCAGGCAGGCAAAGACCTAACCGACGAACTGCCTTTGGCGCCGCATGGACCCGAGAACCTAGACCGAGTGAAGCTCGTCGGCGAGTTAACCCAGTAAGCCCAGCTGGAGAACCGTGTCCACTTTTCGCAGTCCGTTCAGGGCTGCCTCGGCGTCTTCAGAGTTCAGCTGACCTTTTTCTGAGAACACAGCAAGTCTCGCCACCGTGACGGAAAGTGCGTCGAAGGCGGATTTCGCGTCCAAATCCTCGTTCATGCAGCGCTCGAAGTCGCCGACGATGCCGCTTGCTAGCTGCTTAGCCTGCTCCGCCGAGATTGGTGCCTTTGCCTCCTGCAGTTTCTTGACCGCAGCCTTGAAGTCACGCAGTTTTCTGCCTGCCTCGTCCAGCTTCTGTAGCGTGAAGTTCTTCTTCTGCCTGTAATGCCCATAGATGAGGAAGAACCGGAGCTGGTCGCCGCCGTAGCCCTTCGCCGCCAAGTCCTCCGGGTAGTACACGTTGCCTATGCTCTTCGACATCTTCTTCCCGTCAGCGTACAAGTGCGCTCCATGCAGCCAATACCGCGCGAACTGCCTGCCCGAAACCGCCTCCGCCACCGCCAACGTGTAGTCATGGTGGCGCACGAGGTTGTCTACGCCGCCGCAAGCCACGTCCACCGTGAAGCCCAAGTGCTTCGTCACCATGGCAGCGTCCTGGATGTTCCACGCCGGCCTGCCCCTGCCCAGCGGCGTGTCCCAGCAAGTGGTTTCGCGGGGTTTGCAGCCGTGCCACAGCACGAAGTCGCCTCGGTTCCACGGCGTGCCTGGGTAGGTGTCCTTGTGGAACCGACGCTTCTTCCGCGGCCACTTCGCCATGTCTATATGGGCGAGCCTGCCGAAGCCTGGAAACTTGAGCGGGTCGAAGTAGACATTCTCAGCGCCTTCATGCATGTACTTGTAGGCGATTCCTTTCCGCATCAGCGTATCGACAAGGCTGACGACTTGGTCGGCGATGGCGGAGGCGCGGACCGTGAAGTCGGGGCGTTTGATTCGAAGAAGCTCGAAGGCTTTGAAGAACGCAGCTTCGTTCCTGCTGGTCAGTTCTTCGACGGTCACGTGCTCTTTGGCTGCTTGGGCGATGGCTTTGTCCTCCACGTCCGTGAGCGTCATCAGTCGCGTCACCTCGTAGCCCAAGTGTTCCAGATAGCGTTGGAGGATGTCTTCGAAGAGGAACGTGCGGTAGTTGCCCAAATGGCTACGCTGGTAAGTGGATGGTCCGCACGTGTACATCTTGACTCGCATGTCCTCTGCTGGCTTGAATGGCTCTTGCCTCAGCGTCAGAGAGTTGCAGAGTCTCAGCAAGAATTCGGCCTCACGTGCTGCCTATCGTTGGCGCTGTGTTTTTTTCTTCGGCGTCGAGTCGCATGAGAATCTGCTTGGCTTCTTCCACGTGCCTTTCGGGCTGGAGCTGGGAGTTGAAGATGTGGCGGACTATGCCTTTCTTGTCGATGATGTACGTGACTCTGCCCGGAATCAAACCCATCGACGAGGGCACGCCGTACAGCCTTCTGACCTCGTTTTTCTCGTCGCTGAGCAGGATGAACGGCAGCCCATGGTGTGATGCGAAGGATTTGTGTGACTCCACGCTCTGAGCACTGACGCCGAGAACTTCGGCGCCTAGCTGGGTGAAGACTTCGTAGCTGTCTCGGAACGCGCAGGCTTCTCTGGTGCAGCCCGTGGTTTCGTCTTTGGGGTAGAAGTAGAGGATGACGTTCTTCTTGCCGAAGAACTCTGAAAGCGTCACGTTGTCGCCCAACTGCGATGGCAAAGTAAAATCGGGCGCCTTGTCGCCTATTTTGACTGGCATAAAAACACCATAAATCCATTGGTTTGCTTGGCTATTATCCTTTTCTGCCCTCTCCCGGTGCGCGGGATACTGTTATAAGCCACATTCTTCATCCTGAAGTTGGAGACTTTGCTTTTGTCCGAGAAAACCCTCAGCCTCACGGATTACAAGTGCCGCGTCATAGTCCACATGGCCGCGGGTGTGCCTGTCGTTTTTCTGCACGGCTATTCGTACACCAGCAGCATCTGGCAGCGCCTCAGCATCACGGAACTTCTCGTTGATAAGCACGTGCCCTTCTTGGCTCTGGACATGCCTTACGGCGTCAAGAGCGAATGCCAACCAAAAACCCGCAGCGAAGAAACCAACATCGCCCTCGTCCGAGAAGCCGCCCAGAGCGTCTTCGGCGCAACGTCGCCGGTGCTCGTCGGTGCCAGCCTTGGCGGGCACATCGCAGTCGTCTACGACTCGCGTTATCCCGTGAAGGGTCTGTTTCTTTCGTCGCCGACTCGGACCTTGGAGGAGGCGCTCGTGAAGGCGTACGCGAATTTCACTTTTCCAGTCCGCGTCACCTGGGGTTCGGAGGATAGTATCGTTTCGGGCGAAGAGTTACGCACGTTTGTGGATAAGCTTCCATGCGGCAAGTTGTCAGTCTACGAGGGCGCGGGACACTCGGCATACACACAGCAGCCTGAACGCTTCAAACGGGAACTTCTGGAGCTTTACGCCGCGGCAGAGCAAGCCTAAGGCTGAGGCTTGGCGACGATTAAGTAATGATAGGGCCCCACGTCTTTCACGCTTTGCACTCTGAAGCCAGCACGGCGTAGGAGCTCGGAGGCTGTCTGCTCGCTGAAACGGATAGACACGGGCGGACCGAGAGGCATTTGGAGTTTCTTCCAGTCCAAGTCCACTAGCTTTCCGCTCGGCTTCACCATATACCTCGCGATGGAGAGGACCCGGGCTGGGTCTTTGAAGTCGTGGAGCACCATGCTGTAGAAGACTGTGTCAACGCATCCGTGGCAGAAGGCGGTCTCCTCAGCCGCGGCAACCTCTGCGTGCACATTCCTCAACCCCTGCTTCGCGGCTTCGGTTCTTAGCTGTTCGATGGCTAAGGCGTCCGTATCCACTGCAAAGACGCCACCCGTTTCGCCCACCATTCTCGCTGCGAGGAGGGTGAAGAAACCGTCACCGCTGCCCACGTCCGCGAACACCATGCCGCTCCCCAAGCCAGCGTCTTTCAGGATGGCTTCGGGGTTGTACCATGTTCTTCTGACGGCTTCGTCGAGGGAAAAGCCGCCGTGGCACCCCATCCGCCGCGCACCTCGCTACTGTTGCAGGAGTTTCCTGAGGCGTTTCTCGTGGTTTTCCCGCGTCGTCAGCGGGTAGACTTCGCGGTCGAGGTAGAAGAACATGGGGTCCTCGCCTATGACCCTCGACAGCGTTTCGTCGGAGTCTGCGTCGACAACGAGCATGCTGCCCTGCTGCCCCACCAAGTGGTAGACTACTTCAAGCGTCTTCTGCCTCTCCAACTGGTCGAAGTACTTGAACTGCAGCGGCAGAAGCTTCGCCCATTTCTCCAAGGGAACTTCTCGCTTCACCTTTTGGATTATGAGAAATTTCATAAAATGACCCAACTAGAAGTCGGGGGAAAGCGGTAAAAACGTTTCTGTCTGCGCTCTGCAGCGCGCGGGACGGGTGAAATGTAGAATAGAAAGGTGAAGAGATGCCTGCGAGGTTTACGGCTTCTCTTCGCTCATTCGTTTCGACGCCATCATCTCGGCACGCTTCGCCATTATCTCGGGCATCTTCATCATGGCTTCCTTCATAAGGTCCATAAACATCTGATCAGCCTCGAACTCGAACGTCATCTTCATGTGTCCCTTCTTTTCTTCAGTCATCGCATCACCTCCCCTTCCCAGCGTTTCGATGCAGCAGTTGGCTCAGAACGAGCGCACCTTGGGTGGACGTTAAGTCTACTTCAACCTCCACTCGGTAGTGCCATCTGCCGAACCGCTTCGTCCGCGTCTTATACGTGGAAATCAAGCCCTGCTTCTGGTACTGCTTGAGCTTTCCGTTCAGGTAGCGTCTGATGCCGAACGGAGCAAACGGCTCAAAAAACCTTGGGTGACCCAGCGCGAAACTAATGAGCCTGTTCCTGAACGAGACTATGCATTTCGCCTCCAAACATAACCGTTTTGCGCACGGACGCTTCTCCCGCCAGACCTAAGCGGCAGGCGCTAAGCATATTAGCGCAGCGGGGCTTTTTTTAGTTTGCGTGATTGTGGCTAACCAACAACAACGGTGAACCTTCTTGAGCTTAGAGGAGTTGAACGAGCAGATACGGAACTGCAGACGATGCAGACTCTGGCAGGGCGCCAAGAACGCGGTGCCGGGCGAAGGACCCGAAACTGCACGCGTGATGCTTGTCGGACAGAACCCAGGCGCTAAAGAAGACGAAACGGGCAGACCCTTCATGGGCAGAGCGGGCAAATTCCTTAACAAAGCCTTGGCGGCAAACGGCATCAACCGCGAAGACCTCTTCGTGACGAACCTCGTGAAGCACACGAGTCCAGGGAACAGGAGGCCGTTCGCAGACGAAATCGAAGCCTGCGCACCCTACCTTACCCAACAGATAAGCGTCATTAAGCCTCGCATAGTGGTGCTCATGGGCGCAGTCGCGTGGAGAGCGCCGCGGGTTGAAGGCGGAGAGTACATGCAGACGGTCCACCCATCGGCGGCGATGCGGTTCAATAAGATGCGAAAACGCTTCCTCGAAGACGTCGCCACGCTCAAAAATCGCATGGCAGTTCAATAAAAAGTGGAGATTGTGGCTACCACTTCTGCGAGTAGCGCCAACCACCATCGAATGTTTCCGCCATGCACTTGACACACTTGCCGTACTCCATGGCTGAAACATCCAAGATACGGTCGCCCACCCAGATTACGGCGAAGTTGCGTTTCGCCAGGTTCACCGACCCTGAGTTGGCTTCTTCTCCCCTGTAGTCCACGTAAATCCGCGCCTTTGTTGTAGCCACGGGTCCAAGCTGTTTCAGGTCTTCCGTGGGCTTCTCGCTTGGGGGCAGGATTATCATCAGGTCCTTGTCTTTCAGCAGCGGTTTCAGCTCCTCCAGCAGGCGCATGGGGAGGTTGCTGATTCGGATTCTCCGCGCCTTTTGGATGGCTTGTTTGATTTCCGCCATGCCTTCCTCCACGGTGGCGAATGTGGTGCTGATTTTTGCCTCGTACTTTCCGTCCACGATGGGCATCCGTGCGTCACCTCGTCAGTTCTTCAGCGTTGCTCCAGCTCATGCCGCTCCAGTCTGAGAAGCAGCGTTGGCATTCGTCGTAGAGCATCTCCTCCACTACGTACCTGTGGTCCACCGGGTCCTGAAACGCCGTGAACGTTCTTGCCTCGTCGAGCGTTATGGACATCGAGGGCATCTCTTTGCCGCGGATTATGGTGACTATTTCTACCTCTGCCTGCTTGAACTCCACGCTCGGCATTCCAGTGGGTTTGGCTTCGCCTGGGAACATGAGCACGCGGACTTTGGCGCCTGGTTTGAAGGCGTCGGAGACTTTCTTGATGAAGCCTGCAGTGGCGTTGTTGACTTCTAGGGTTTTGGCTTTCCGCATCTCGTCCTTCAAGGCTTCCAAGCCTATGTCGAATCTTTTTATCACGAATTTCTCTTTCACGTTATTCACCTTTTCAGTTAGCGTCGCTTGAGTTGCGTTGAGAAAGTTGGCGTAATCCTCCTTGATTTGTTCGAACACCGCCAGCGGGTCGACCGCTTTGAACAGTAGCGGCACGCCCGAGATGATGTGCACCCAGCCTTTCTGCTTCAGCGACTCGAGCACGGCGTAGATTTTGGTCCTAGGCACGCCTGACTTGACGCTGGTCTGCGTTGCCGTGGCCAGATGCGTGCTCAGCAAGGCTATGTAAGCTTTGGCTTCGTACTCGGTCAATCCGACTCGCCTGAGTTTCTCGACCGCTCTCTCCATGACGCATCTGAGGCTTAGTGGGGTGAAAAAGCATTAATAGTTACTGTAACCCAAACCAGTTAACCGGACAGGGGA
>JBHGBG010000022.1:0-38852 GCA_041946875.1 Bathyarchaeia archaeon | reverse complement strand
GGTCGCCTGCTGGGCATGGGCGACTTGGAGACGCTTCTGGAGAAAGTTAAGGAAGCCGAAATCAAGGTTCCTGAGAAGAAAGCCAAAGCCATCCTCAGCGGCAAATTCACGCTTACCGACATGTACGAGCAGTTCGAAGCCTTCAAGAGCATGGGCCCCTTCCGCAAAGTCCTCAAGATGCTGCCCGGAATGTCGTACGACCTGCCCGAGGACATGCTCAACACCGCCGAAGGCAGGCTGGAAAAATGGCGAGTCATCATCCAGTCGATGCGCCCCGAAGAGAAGGAAAACCCGAAACTCTTCAACTTCTCACGCATCCGACGCGTGGCACGCGGCTCCGGAACGAGCGAGAAAGAGGTCAAGGAACTGCTGAAGCAGTACGTCATGATGCGGCGCATGATGAAGATGATCAAACGTAAGAAGGGAAAGCTGCCGTTCATGGGCGGCATGGGCGGGAAAGGATTCCCCACAGACCTCAAGTAGGCTGGACTCATGGACGCTCTGCAACAAGCGCTGGAAATGCTTGAGAAGTACTGCTTGTGCGACAACTGCCTCGGCAGACAGTACGCGCTCCTAGGCTACGGCATCGAGAACAGCACGAGAGGACACGCACTGAAGCTCACCCTGACGCTGCAAGCCAGCGCCTTAGCCATCGCGAAAGAGCCTGCAGGGGTCAAGACGCTGAAATTGCTCGCCGCCCACGGCTTCTCGCAGGAGGCTGAACGCACCCTGCACCACCTGAAGAAGCGGCTTCCAAAAGCAGAGCGTGCTCAGTGTTTTCTATGCGGCGACAAACTCCAGAACGTAAACGCATTGGTTCAGAAAGCTCTCACACAGCTTGCTCACCACGAGTACGCAACGTTCCTCGTGGGCATCGAGCTTCCCACCACGGTCGAGGAGCGCGAGGACGAGTTCAAAGCCGCCTTCGAAGTCGGCTACAGCGAGAGCATGAAGCACGAGTTCGGCAGGCTATTGGGCAAGGCAATCGAAGCGCAGGCAGGAAAGACGGTGGAGTACGGGAAACCCGACATCATGGTAATCTTCAACCCCTTCACTGAGAGAATCAGGCTGCAGGTGAACCCGCTCTTCGTAGCTGGGCGCTACCGCAAACTCGTCAGAGACTTGCCGCAGTCGAAATGGTTCTGCCCCGACTGCCGCGGAAAAGGATGCGAGAAATGCGGAGGCACGGGGAAACTCTACCCCGAATCCGTGGAGGAACTGGTTTCTAAACCCTTCTTGGACGCCGCAGAAGGCGAGAAGACGGCGTTTCACGCTTCAGGCAGAGAAGACATCGACGCTAGGATGCTCGGAAATGGACGCCCCTTCGTCGTAGAAATCTCCAAGCCTAAGAAGCGTTCTATAGACTTGAAACAACTCAAGGCAGTCATCAACGAAGCGGCGAAGGGCAAGGTCAAGATATCCCGCCTACGATTCACCAGCAGAGAAAAGGTTCGGAAGCTGAAGAAGTCCGAGTCAGCGCAGAAAGAGTACCGCGCCCTCGTGTGTTTCGAGAAGGAAATCTCGGACGCCGACCTGAAACTGCTGGAGGAAAAGCTGAACGGAGCTATGATAAAGCAGCAGACGCCCAGGCGGGTTCTGCATCGACGCGCTGATTTGACGCGGGAAAGGTACATATATAAGCTTAAAGTAAAGAAGGTGTCACCCAAAGAGGCTGAACTTCACGTAAGAACGCAGGGAGGCCTCTACGTTAAAGAATTGGTGTCAGGCGATGAAGGAAGAACCGCGCCCAGCGTTTCCGAGTTACTCAAGAACCCAGCGAAGACTCTCAAACTTGATGTTCTGAACGTAATTATGGAAGACAGCTAAGGTGAAAACAGAATGAGACCATCAAAAGGATATTGTGCCGGAACCCGCAGGCTCATGAAGAAGCCGCTCCGCCAGAAAGGCAAGCCTAAACTGACCAAGTTCCTGTACGAGTACGAACCAGGCTCCAGCGTTATCATAAAAATCGACCCCACCCAGCAGAAGGCGCTGCCGCACAGGCGCTTCCACGGCAAAATCGGCAAAGTAGTCAACAAACGAGGTCGCGGCTACGTCGTCAGCGTGGCTCAAGGCAATTCCCAGCGGGAAATCATCGTCCGCACCGAACATCTAGAACCCTACAAAGGTAGTTAGAATGAGCAAACGAGAGTTAAGCGAAAGCAAAGTCACGATACCACAGGTCAAAAAAGTACTCGAATCTGTAGGCGAAGAGAACCTAGACCAGTTCCAACGCCGCACGTTCGACTACGTGTCCAAGTTCGCAAAAGTCGATGCTGCAGTCGCTGAGACTCTGCTCGAAAGACTCACCAAGGAGTTCGAAATAGACGAGGACGAGGCGGTTCAGATAGTCAACTGCATGCCCGAAACCGTGGATGAAATCCGCGTGTTCCTCGCGGGCGGACGCAAGATTATCGAAACCTCAAAACTGCAGGCGATTGTCGCGCTTTTGAACGAGAGCCGCGCAGCGAAATAGGAAAACAATCCAAGAATTTTTAAGCACTAAGACGCTTAGATAGAAGGGACTACTATGGAGAAGCAATACGAGGAATACGCTTACGTACTAGACTTTCTGCAGCACGGTCGCCCCGGCTTTCGCCCCACCGGACGCGCAGGTTACCGAGCGGGCGCCCTGATTCAATGTGTCGGGGAAGAGTTTTTCACGCTCCTGGAAGCCCTGGTGAAGGAAGGCCTAGTCCTCAAGCCCGCCGACCGCGTCTACGTCGGCAAGGACTCTCGGAGCGAGGTCACGTACATAATCGGTAGGATAGGCTACGAGGAGTTGACGGCGGCAGCCAAGGCGGAGCTTCCCAGCACGATTAACAAAA
Source organism: Bathyarchaeia archaeon (assembly GCA_041946875.1). Taxonomy (GTDB): domain Archaea; phylum Thermoproteota; class Bathyarchaeia; order Bathyarchaeales; family Bathycorpusculaceae; genus JADGNF01. The sequence continues at coordinate 36,024 of JBHGBG010000022.1, read as the reverse complement.
TAGTCGCAAACCGCGAGGCTTGGTTCGTGAGTTTCTTCAACACAGCGCGAGCCATCACGCCGCGCATGCACGCACTCGAGCTAATCCCGGGCATCGGGAAGAAGTACATGTGGCAGGTCATCAACGAGCGTGAGAAGAAGCCGTTCCAGAATTTCGAGGATATCATGAAGCGGACGGAACTGCCTAACCCGGTGAAGCTCATCACGAAGCGTGTGATGGAAGAACTTGAGGGCGACAGCAAGTACCGCTTGTTCACCCGTTTCCACTAAACGCGCACGAGTTGCCTAAGAAGCGATGAGCCTTTCAGAAACGAAGTTGCTGCTTCGAACCCACCGAATCGTCCCGAATAAGCTCTTAGGGCAGAACTTCATGGTGGATTCGTCGGTTTTTCCTAAACTCGCCAAGCACGCCGAGTTGAACGGCAACGACATCGTGTTGGACGCAGGCGCAGGCTTTGGCTTCCTCACACGCTTTCTCGCCACCCAGTGCAAGCAAGTCATTGCAGTGGAAAAAGACCCACGCGTCTCCAGAGTTCTGCGTGAACAGCTCAGAAGTGTCCCAAACGTGACCGTGGTTGAGGGAGACATGCTTACCGTCGATATTCCAGAGTTTAGCAAGGCTGTCTGCGTTCCTCCTTACTATCTGTCTTCGCAGCTGGTGACTTGGTTAATCGACCACAGGTTCACGCTGGCAGTCCTTGTCTTGCAGAGAGAGTTCGCCCAGCGCCTTGTTGCCGTGGTAGGAACGGAGGAGTACGGGTGGCTGAGGGTTGTCTCTTGCCGTAGGGTGCAGGCTGAACTCTTGGAAGCTGTTCTGAAATGGATGTTTCATCCTCGACCCGAAGTCGACTCCGTTATCGTGCGGCTGAGGCCATGGGCGAAATTGCCGTTCACCGTGAGGGACGAAGCACTCTTCAGGCGACTTGCCCGTTGGCTGTTCACGCAGCGAAACAAGAAGTTGAGCAACGCGCTTGTGCCCTTCATCAAGACCGAGCGCGGAGTCAGCAAGGCTGAAGCTGCGGAGATTGCCGCGAGGCTGCCGTTCGGTGACAGACGAGCCCGCAACTTGTCTCCTGAGAATTTTGGAGCGATAGCAGATGCCCTCACCGACTAAGAAAGTGCACGTAGGTGCCTGCGTCTTCGAAGTCTGCGAAAACGTTTACGAACCCGCCGAGGACTCGTTCCTCTTCGCAGAAAACTTCAGAGTCGCGCCGACCGACAGGGTGCTCGACATGGGCACGGGCACAGGGGTCCTTGGAGTGCTGGCTGCAAGGGCTGCCCGTGAAGTGGTCGCGATAGACATCAACCCGTTCGCCGTCCGCTGCGCCAAGAAGAACGCGGAGCAGAACCAGGTAGACGATAAGATGATGTTCGTTCAAGCTGACCTGTTCACCTCTCTACATTCACAGGTGGCGTTCGACGTGATTCTGTTCAACGCGCCTTACGTGCCAACGGAGGAAGCCGAGGAAAACTCTTGGCTTGGTCGTGCTTGGGCGGGCGGCGCCACGGGGCGGCAGGTCATTGACCGATTCACGTCGCAGGCGCCCTCGCATTTGAGGCAGGGCGGTAGGTTGTTCCTGATGCAGTCCACGCTGGCGGGCGTCGAGGCAACGCGGCGCGATTTGACTTCACAAGGTTTACGCGTGGGAATTGTGGCGGAGCTATGTTTGCCGTTTTTTGAGACCTTGGTTCTGCTGCGAGCGGAGAAAACTGGTGAAATCCGAGGACATGACTACGCGTAGTTGCCTACAAAGTAAAAAAAAGAAGGTTAATTGTTTTTGGTTTTATCTCTTCCTCAGAGCTACGACTGCTATAGCTATGGCGATGAGGATTACCACTGTGGCGATGATGATGTACAGGTCTGTTGACGTCGACGTTGTCGTGGTTGTGCCGCCTCCGCCGCCTCCCCCTGCGGCTGCCGCAGGTCCGACGATCATGGCGGTCGTTGCGTAGGAGTTGCCGTACGACTCTGTTCCAGCGAACGTGGCGGTGACCACGTACTCGCCTTGTGATGGAGGCGTCCATGACTTCTTGAATAAGCCGCTGCCGTCACTCATGACCGTGCCTATGTTGATTGACCCTCCGTCCGGACCGACAGCGGTCAAGACTACGGGTACTCCGGTCAGGGTTGCGGGGCAGGCTTTCTGCATGTACAGGTACTCCATCCAAGCCTCTTGGTCTCCGTCAGAAACGGCTGGTGTGCCCTTCGCTTCAGGCGACTGGTCAGTAACTGTGCCGGTAATCAGCACGGTTGTTCCCTGCGGGACTGCGGTTTGTGGTGCTGAGACTGTGGTGGCGCTGGGTCCTTTGCCGAAGCAGTAAATCTTATTGTCGTAGCCGTTCAGCGATAGAAGCTTGCCGTCTGCAACTGCTGGGTGCTGGAACCACCCGCTCATCTTCCACATACTTTGCCCGTTGGCTGCGTTGATTGCGTGCAATTTCTCGCCTCTCCACATAGGCGTAACTGGGGAGTGTTCACTGGTGTGGCCAAAGACTTTTCCGTCAGCGTAGACGAAGCCGCCGTAGAACGGGTACGTGCCGTAGGGCGTCTCGGCGCCTGCGTTTCCGCTGTAGTAGTCCCAGACGCTGTTGCCCGTCTTGAGGTCGAAAGCGTGGATGTATCCGTCGTAGCCTGCATGGAGGAGTTTGCCGTCTGCAATCATTTGACCCATGTACGTGCCGTACAGAGCCCAGTCATCAGTGTAGGGTGCTGACGTCCAGAGGTGTGCGCCTGTCTTGATGTCGTAGGCGTTCCACTGCAGTGTCTGCCTTGTGTATTCCGCGTAGACTCCCTCTCCGATCGGTCCCGTGGCTGAGCCGGGGAGACCTGCAGGTCTCTGTATGGTTGTGGTGTACAGCAGGTTGCCGTTGTTGATGTCGAAGGCTGCCCACTTGTCGTTACCGAACTGTGAAAGGAATCCTCCGCCTGCGCCTGCGTAGATGACGTCGCCTGGTCCGAGCTGAGCAATAGCTAGACCGGGTATGTTGGCTGAAGCTATCGAGACATTCCAATCGTATCCTTTGGTGCCGTCAAGCGGTGAAACCTTGCTGTAGGGTCTCCATTGCCATGATTCAGATCCTGTCGGTAGGTATGGTCCGATTGCCGTGTACGAGTTCCATCGCGCCAGCGTGTTGGTTGTGGCGTCCATTACGTAGATGTAGAGTTCGCCGTGTGGACCCATCTTCAGGTTTGAGCCGAACATGCCACCTGGGGCTGGGCAGTTGGCGATGTCTAGTATTCGGGTTCCGTCGAATGCTTCCATCATGGTCAGTGTAGTGCCGTTGATCATCCACAGGTAAGCTGTGGCTCCTGCTTGGTTGGGAGATTCGTAGTCGTATATCTGTCCGAAGTCTACCCACGTGTCCATGTTTCGCCATAGTTCTTCGCCTGTGCTCATGTCAACGCAGACGAAGCCTGGATGGTTGTATGGTGCGTAGCCGTAAGTGCTCTTGTACAGGTTGTAGTACAAGCGTCCGTTTATGATGATTGGCGGCTTAAACATCTGCTCGTACGACAGGCCTGTATAGTAGCTGACTGACGGCATTTCATTTCCAACCATACCTCCGAAAGTCATCGCTCTAGTCCACAAGATGTGCGCTGTGCCTGGGGCTTTGTTGTTCGGAGCGTAAGCTGCCCCCCAGTCGAATGCACGAGCGATTCCTGCTCCGCCTGGGATAGCTGCGGGCGAGTAAGCGGGCATGAGCCAGTTTCCGCCAAGTGACGCCAGTTCTCTGTTTTCACCGTAGATTGGTCGAGTCCAGTAGTTTGGCACTGGAACTTCTTGCCATTTGGGTGACGGTTCCGTGGTCACTGTGAGCGTGACTGTTCGGCTAGTGCTGGGCAAGTAGTTGTTGTCTATGTGCTGTGGTGGACCGAATCCAGTGTTCACGTCAGCCACGATGTGTTGACCCGGAAACTTGAACACGAAGGTGTATTTGCCAACCATGTCAGGCGTGTAAGCGAAGGCTGCTCCTGAAACGTCGTCCGATGTATACGGTCCCTTCTCTTCAATCGACGCATCGGGTTTTGTTATGGTGACCTTGTATCCTTGCCACCTGTCACCTTGGGGACCCATGGCGGTTGGCGGCGGGTCAGCCATGAACATGACAACGTAGACTTGCTCGTTGACTCCTACCGGGTTGGGTTGAACGCTGAGAAAAGCGAATGTGGGAACATCGACAGCGGCCGCAGCTGGTGAAGCTGTGGCGAAAAACGCTGCAAAAGCCAGTATCAGTATTAAAGTTGTCGTGGTTACTACTTGTTTTTTCGTTGGTTTCAAATCTCTTTCTCTCCTAAAGGTTTGTTCGTGCGCGAGTAGCTTGTTTGTGAGCACTTGATATATAAAATTTAGCAGACACAGCATGAATACCCTGCTAACTTGACAGATTCCGAACAGTTTAGTTGCCTTTTGTGCGACTATTGATAATGAACAAAAGGACCGCAGACCGCATTCACATTCCGAACAGAAATGTGAGTTAGAGATTGCTACAATTTCGAAATCGTCGGCTACTACATGCAAGTTTCCGTGGAATCAACATGCCCTGAACTTCAGGCAATGCTTCGTCATCGCCGGTTGGTTTGGTAGTACATTACCTACATTCAGGATCTCCATAACCGTGGCAAGACATTCGACACTACGTTTACGAAGGGTCTGTACGCACGTAGTAAACTCAAACCCAAAACTGGGTCCGCAGTTCCCTCCACATTTCAGCTGGTAAATAAGGGCTGTAGACTTTTCAGAGCATATCCGTTCCAAAGATAACTCTGGTTCGCAGGCAATCCGCGCAACGCAGCAGATAACCGCAATCTACGCATCTTTGTCCACGGCAACGTTTATAACTCTAATTTCTCATTGCTACCCTTCGCGAAGCGGAAGAAAGATGGGTCACAGAAAAACTCACGCTCCAAGACATGGTTCACTCGCCTATTTGCCTAGGCACCGCGCCAAGAAGCCAGTGGCAAGAATCCGCTACTGGCCCAAGACTAAGGCAGACACGCCTAGGCTTCTGGGCTTTGTCGGTTACAAGGCAGGCATGACCTACGTCTTCACCATCGAAGACCGAAAACGCTCGCCGAACTTCGGCAAAGAAGTCATGCGTGCAGCCACAGTTCTGGAGACTCCTCCGATACTCCTGTGCGGCATACGTACATACTCCACAACTCCGTACGGACTCGAACAGCAAACCGAAGTCTGGATGAAAAATCCGCCGGAAGTGCTCGAGCGCAAACTCATCCTCCCAGAGAACTTCAAGACCGAAGACATGCTCCAGAAAGCTACCCAAATGCTGGACCAAACCACAGTCGTTCGAGCCATAATCGCCACCCAGCCGACACTCGCCAACCTGGCGAAGAAGAAGCCCGAAATCACCGAGATAGAAGTCGGCGGAGGAACAATCTCCCAGCAATTCGACTACGCCAAATCACTCCTCGGCAAAACCGTTACCCCGGAAGAAAGCTTCAAGAACGGACAGTATGTGGACGTCGCCGCCGTCACGACAGGAAAAGGATGGCAAGGGCCAGTGAAACGCTGGGGAGTTACAATACTCCAAGCCAAAGGACGTAAGACCAAGCGTGGCATCGCCACCCTCGGTCCTTGGAACCCTCACCACCTCATGTATAGCATCGCCCGCGCAGGACAGATGGGCTACCACCAGCGCATAGAATACAACAAACGTATACTCAAAATCGGAAAAGACAACCGCGAAGTCAACGTCAAAGGCGGGTTCATCCGGTACGGCAACCTCAAAGGACCATACATGATTATCGAAGGCAGCGTGGCAGGCACAGAGAAACGCGCCATCACCATACGATACCCCGCAAGACCGCCGAAGCAGGCAGTTGAGGAACCACCCCAAGTAACCTACGTTTCGCTAGAATCACCCCAAGGAAAATAACCGGTGAAACACGATGCCAATGAAGACCGCACAAGTTTTTGACCTCGAAGGCAACCCCACAGGAAAGACTACCCTCCCAGCCGTTTTCAACACACCCCTTCGACCTGACGTTATAAAACGGGCAGTCCTCGCAATCCAGTCCCACAGACTCCAGCCCCAAGGCAGAGACCCCATGGCTGGAAAGCGCACTAGCGCCGAATCACGAGGCACAGGCTCAGCCATCGCCCGAGTTCCTCGAGAAAAAGGTGGTGGCGGAAGGGCAAAGTTCGCGCCCGGAACAGTCGGCGGAAGACAAGCTCACCCACCCAGAAGCCAGACGCACATAGTCAAGGAAATTCCCAAGAAAGAGAAACGGCTTGCACTCCTCTCAGCTATCGCCGCCACAGCCTCAGAAGAAACCGTAGCCTCCAGAGGGCACGCGATCGAAGACGTCAAACAGATACCGCTCATCGTGGAAAACTCTCTGGAAGACCTGACCAAGACCAAGGAAGTCGAGGAAGCCCTCGTCAACCTAGGCGTGCTGTCCGACATCTACCGCGTCAGGGAAAGCCGAAAGATACGCGCTGGAAAGGGCAAACACCGAGGCAGAAAAATGAAACAGGCGGTTGGGCCGCTCATTGTCGTAGCCGAGAAGAAGGCTCTGGTTAACGCGGCAAGCAACATTCCAGGCGTTGACATAGTCACCGTCAAAAACCTCAACCCAGAAATTCTGGCACCGGGAACCCACCCAGGCAGGCTCACGCTCTGGACGAACAGCGCCATCGAACAGCTGGAGAAACTGTACGGCGAAGGAGAGAAAGCCTGATGGAACCCACAGACATCATATTCTATCCACTCATGACGGAATCCGCCAGCCTCATGGTGGAAAGAGACAACAAACTCATCTTCATAGTCAGCCTCAAAGCAAGCAAAAGCGACGTGAAAGAGGCCGTCGAGAAGCTCTACGAGGTCAAAGTCGCCAAGATTACCATGCTCATCACGCCGCAGGGCGAGAAGAAAGCCTTCGTCAAACTCACCCCAGAGTACAAGGCGTCCGATGTCGCCATAAAACTCGGAATCCTCTAAGTTACATGGAGAATTGATTAATGGGAAAACGAATTCGTGTCCAAAGACGCGGTCGCGGCGGATCAACATTCCGCGCCTCGACGCACAAGCGCGTGGCAGCCGCACAATACCCAGTCATAGCTCCCGAAGAATCCTTCGAAGCTTCGCTGAACGGCACGGTGGAGGCCCTCGTCCACGACCCTGGACGCGGAGCACCCCTAGCGCTGGTCAAGGTCGAGAACGGAGAGAAATTCTACACGGTCTCTCCCGAAGGCACGTTCGAAGGGCAACAGATACGCTTGGGCGGGAAAGCCCCTGCGGAAGTCGGCAACATTTTGCCCCTTGGAAAAATTCCTGAAGGCACCTTGGTCTGCAACCTTGAGCTTCGCCCAGGTGACAGGGGAAAACTTGCCAAATCCTCAGGTGCGTACGCCATAGTCATCGGTCACACGCCCCAGGGCACCATGATTCGGCTGCCCTCTGGGCGAACGAGGTACATCAGCGACTATTGCTTGGCAACAATCGGCGTCATCGCTGCCGCTGGGCGCACGGAGAAGCCGTTCCTGAAGGCAGGGGAGAAATTCCACCTGCTGAAGGCGAAAGGGCACAAGTATCCGCGGACACGCGGAAGAGCCATGGTTCCAGCCGTCCACCCGTACGGCAGCAGCAAGAGAAGCGCACGCAGAGTGACGACGGTTTCCCACGGCGCGCCGCCTGGACAGAAAGTCGGCTTGATCGCTGCGAGAGGTGCCGGACAGAAGAAGAAACGCGCCATACGGTAGGGAAGGTTTATAGCGCATAGGATAAACGTGTGAGTGAAGAAAAATGCCTAAAGAATTCATGTATCGTGGTCAGTCGCTCGCCAACCTGCAAGGCATGTCCATGGACGAATTCATAAACCTCTTGCCTGCGAGGCAGCGCCGAAGCCTGCAGCGTGGGCTCACGCCCGAACAGCGCATCCTGCTGGAGAAGATGCGTGCCGCCCAAGAATCGCAGAAGAAGGGCAAAGAAGTCACCGTGAAAACCCACGTCCGCGACATGATTATCCTGCCCGAGATGGTGGGCGCGAAAGTCATGGTCCACAACGGCAAGGAATTCGTCTCCTTGGACATAAAAGCGGAAATGATCGGACACTACATCGGCGAATTCGCCATCACCAACAAGCCCGTGCGACATGGAACCCCTGGCATCGGCGCGTCACGCTCATCGATGTACGTGCCGCTGAAGTAGCAGGTGAAATGCATGGAACTCAAAATACTCTCCAAGAAAGAAAACCCGCTTCTGAAGCGGAAAGAAATCCAGTTCAAAGTCGAGCACGGACCGAAAGGCAAGACTCCAGGAAGACTGGAAATCAAACGGTCAATCGCTTCGGAGCTGCAGGTCAGCGAGCAACTGGTCTTCGTGAAGCGGATGAAGACGATGACGGGAACGAACACGGCAGTCGGCGAAGCCAACGCTTATCAAACGCTGGAGCAGGCAAAGTTCATCGAGCCTGACTACATCGTTAAACGGAACATCCCAGCAGAGAAGCCCAAGGAAGAGGAGAAAGCCTAAACATGTCGAAGAAACCGCCAGCAGCGAAAAAGGAAGAAGCGTCGAAAGAAGAACCAGCGAAGGCGGCGCCAGCCAAAGAAGAGGCGAAACCGCAGAAGGCAGCCCCTGCGCCGAAGGCTGAAAAGAAGAAGAAACAGGAGAAGGGCATCCACGCGTTGTACAAGGTGGAAGGCGAAAAAGTCACAAGGCAACGCCCAACCTGCGAAAGATGCGGCCCAGGATACTTCATGGCTGACCACCACGACAGGTTCACCTGCGGACACTGCGGATTCACACGGTACAAGCGCGCCTAAAGCAGTTTTGGGTTCCGAGCCATATCTTAACTAGTTTTCGTGTTAAGTGACTGACGATTTTTTCTGCCGTATCCTTTATATTCTGTCAGAAACACCACTAGTTGGGATTATCGATGGAAGTGGAGATTAAGAGCGTGGATAACCAAGGGCGAATATTGCTTCCCAAAAATTGGCGAAATAGGTATCTTAAGGGAAAAAAGGCGATTGTGGTGTTCAAGGAGGATGTTGTGGAGATTCGACCGTTCGACAAATCCGATTTGACCAAATACTTCAACAGGATCGAGTTAGATCTGAAGTCAGATCTTTCCGATTGGCATAAGGTCAAAAAAGAGTTACGGGGCAAATAGCGGTGTCGGTCGCTTTCGTGGATGCAAACGTGTTTATCTATGCTTTCTTAAAGCCGAAGAGAAAGCTGCAGTCTCATGAGGAAGGCATCAAGCAGGCGGCGAAAAGAATTGTCACCAGAATCAACGAAGGCGAACAGACAATAACATCGGTCGTCCATTTCAGCGAAATCTGCAACATGCTCGAAGATCACTTGCCAATCCAAGAAGCGTGCACGTTGGAAAAGGAAATCCTTCTCCTTGACAACATCACAATCAAAGAAGTATCCTGCGAGGACTACCTGAAATCCATCGCCATAGCTGAAGACCAGCGGATCGGAGCCAACGACGCCCTCGCATACGTGCTGGTAAAGGAAGCAGGATTGGCCAAAATCTACTCTTTCGACACAGACTTCGACAAATTCAAAGACATCCACAGAATCACAGAGTAGTCTCCCTGCGCAGCCTGTGCACATTAGAAGACCCAATTTGCAGAAACCAGAAAAACAAATCGGAATGGCTACTCTTAAATTCCCGAGGCACAGTTACTCTCTGATGACTCCAACATGATTCGCGTCAACGTCTCAATAGCAAGCATCTCGGCAGAACGCTTCTGGGACATACGCAAACCTGTGCCGAACATCCAGATAAACACCAACATAAACGTCGTCACCATCGAAAAAAAACCCGACGACTCGCTCGAAGTCCCCTTCGTCCTGACCATCAGCTACAACCCAGCCATAGCGCAGATGACCATCAAAGGAAGCGCATACGTCCAAGCCGAAAAACCCGAAATAGAAAAAATCCTAAAAGAATTCGAACAGAAGAAGCCGCCACCAGCCATCATTCTCCAATCCATCTCGAACGTGGTGTTCGTGGAGTCCATCCTGACTTCCAGAGTTCTGAACATTCCACCACCCATTCCGCTACCGATGATTCCCGAAGCAAAACCTGCACCTCCGAAGCCTGCTGAGAGAGACTATAGCGCTTAGAACTAACATCACGTTCTTTGCGTTGCTTTCATGCCTTTCAGGATTTCTTCCGCCTCAGCCCTTTTCTCCTGTGTAACTTTCACGGCAACGATGCCCTTGTGCGGCAAACCGTAAATGACCAATGCGTTTTCTGGTGCGTAAAGCACCGCGACAAGCGTCAGCATATCTTCTTCGCCCTCGACGAGAATGTGAAAGTGCTCGTGGCTCCGCAGCGCTTTCCGTATGGCGGTTATGGCTTCGTGGGATATCGTTCCTGGTGGGTTTCTGACTTTGATGAGTTTCTTGGCGGGAAAAATCTTTGGCTTCAGCTTTCTCCGCATGCTTTTGTCGTCAGTGATGGACAGCTGCGGAACCAGGTTGTGCCTGTGCATGTTCCGTGAGACTGTGTCTCCGACAGAAACCAGCACCGTTGCCTTCTCTTCTTCCGCCCGTTTTCTCAGTTTGCGCATGGTTTCCGAGAAGTTGCCTTCAACCACTGTGCCGAAGGGTTGCTTGAATCGTGAGAGCACTTCGGGTGTGATGCAGTAGTCCGTTGCCATTCCCTGTCGCCTTGGGCTGGAATAGTTCTCTATGGGAATGGGCTAATAAAATTTGGTTCAGCTACCTTACTTTCAGCGCGTAGCGACCCTTATCCTTTATCTTCATGGCTTTGGCTATGGCACTGTTTTCCGGGTCGAACATGATGACTATGCCGCTAAAGTCTTCGCTGAGGCTGGTGGACCTACACTTGGGGCAGACGTTTTCCTTAGTTATGAAATGGCAGTTGGAGCAGGCTTTTTCGCTCATTCTTTGCTCTCCTTCTTGGGTTGGGGTTCCGGTTTCTCTTCGGCTTTCTCTTTCTTGGTTGCTTCTTGGATTTGGGCGGTTTCTTCCTTGACCCATTCCAACTTGCCCAGGAAGGGTTGTCTGGCTGTGACGCCGATTTTTCCCGAGCTTCCTGCTCTGCCGAGCGAAACGGCTGTGATTCTCACGCGGACTTGGTCTCCTGCGCCGAGTCTGCGCTTGGTTTCTTTTCCGAGGAGAACACCCTGCTTCTCGTCGTAAGAGATGAAGTCGTCCATGAGCTGCGACACGTGCAGCAACGCGTCTACGGGTCCTATGCGGACGAATGCGCCGAAATCTGCGATCTCCACGATGTCGCCTTCGACGATTTCTTGGATGACTGGGTAGAATGAAAGCAGTGAGAAGTTGACTTTGTGGTATGTGGCTCCATCGCCTGGTATGATTTTTCCGATGGGGCTGACTTCGACTTTGGTTACGGCGATTACGTAGCCTAGTTCTTCGTCGACAACTCCTTCGTACTTGGTTTTGACTTGTTCTTTTCCGACTGCTTCGAGGGGGTTGCCGAAGGTTTCGGGTGGAATGCGGATGGTGTCCTGCAGCGTGATTATCTTAAACATTTAAGTCATCAACCCTTCGATTTCTAGGCGTTTTTTTTGTCTCACATAGATAACTGGCACACTTATATCTCTTAGCTTCGTTTTCAGGAGTTTGTCGTTGGTGAAAACGGACACATTCCACCGTTTGGCAATGCGGAGGATGGCTTCGTCCGTTTGTTCGCTGGGCTTCTGCAGCACTTTGAGGTAGGTGCATTTTTCTGCTTGGCTGAGGGCGAATGCAGCGTTCTTCCGGGTTTTGGGTGAGCCGTTTTTGTGGAGGGTTTCGAGTTCACGTTTGACTGGCGAAATCAAAACTGGTTCGACGTTGCGGTTCAGCAATCGTGGGAGCTCCGCGAAAATGTCAATCTTGAACTGAAGCGGAACGAACAGCGCGTTTGAATCCAGAATCACTCTGAGCGGTTGCTTCTTAGCTTGTGCGGGTTCCGTTGCCATCTCTTTTTGGTGCTCCAGAACGTGAGTCGCTTTTGTTGTGGTTGAGCAGGTTTAAAACTGTTGTCTCAGATGCGTTGGGGCTCTGGTGCTCGGTGCAGTCTGTAGCCCTCCGGTTTGTCAGTATTGACAAGAGTCTATCTGCGTTGGTTGGTGATTGTTTTCTATTTGTGTAGTTGTGGCGGACCCTTAGCACCTCATCAAAGAAAACGCCAAGAGGAAACTGCCGCTTCTGGTTTGCTTTGGAGTCATGTTGGCTTTTCAGAAATGCAAGAAGTTGCAAAATGACCTGCACGAGGTAAAGGCTGCTCAGGGCAAAAGCCTATCACCCTACGCGCACCACGTTCAGCCATCACCCGAAAACAAACCAGAACCTGAAGGTGTGAGTGGATTCTTGGTTGAGGGGTTAGGTTCTGGGTACAGGGTCTGTTCCTGAGGTTATCTGTGTGTAGGTGTCGCCTGCTCCTGGGTTGTTGACGAAGCCGTCGCCGTTCGTGTCCTGCCACTTCACTATGACCCAGCTGACGGGGAACGATGTGAGGTTGGGGTAGACGGTGCGGTCGAAGTACTTGCCCGCCGCGTACGTTCCCTGCCAGCCCATGCCGTAGCAGACCATGACGTTTCTTCCGTCTCCGTCGCGGTAGACTTCGATGACGAACATGTCCTCATCATGGTTTATCACCGACAGTGGCATGGATGCTCCTGGCACTGCGGTTCTGTTCCAGAACTGGAAGAAAAACGTGCCCGCTCCGCCGTCCTGGAAGCGTATGGGCGCCCTGTCCGCTGTGGGGGTGGCGTCGGTTTCAGCGTACTTGACGACGGGGTTAACGATTGGACCGCCGAAGCTGACGATGCCTAGGTCTGTGGCGCCACGTTGCTTTCCGGTGGTCTGGTTAACGAGGGCGGTGTTGGTGTCTAAGCCTTCTGCGTAGATGTACAGTTTTGTGGTGACGCTCGTGGAGGCTAGCCAGTCGCTGGTGGATGCGGCTGCGCAGCCCAGGGGCTTAGGGGTCACGTCCGAGGGGTAGATGACGTTTACGTTTTTCATTCGGAACAGCGTATTGAAGTCTTTCAGGGTTATGCCCATCGCTGTGCTGTAGGCTGCTGGTGGCGCTTCGGGGTTCGGCGCGCTCAGGAACGGGGTAAATGTAACGATGCCTAAGTTGAAGTCTCTCTTGAAATCGAAAATCGTCTCGTTTATTGCCTCCGTATCGGTCGTTCCCCACCAGTTGTAGGTAGCGTTCACGGCGTTGCTCATACCCGTGCCGAGGTTGATGTTGAAGCCGTTGTTGTCTAAGATGTTGTTGTAAACAAGTGTTGATGATGTGCCGTAAAGCAGGTTGAGTCCAACTGAGTTTTTGATGATCGTATTGTTTTGAATTAGTGCATTTGTGTAAAGGTTGTCAATCCTTATGCCTCCCTCTCCAGCCGTTCTGGCTCCGGTGTTGTTGGTTATCAGATTTCTCTGAACTGTTGTGTTGCCGCCGTAGATGTAAATCCCCGTCCTGCAACCTGAGATAACGCTGTCGGTGATGAGAACTCTGTTTTGTTCGCCACCAACTCCGATTCCGATTCCTGCATAGCTGCCAGTGATACTGCTGTTTGAAATTGTGGGTGCAAAAAGCGCGTCGTAATCCGGCTGAAAAACTGACACTGATCGAACAGAGACTGCTGCGCCATAGCTGCCGCTGCTGACAGTACACCTGTTAATCTTAGGTGATGCATCCTCCACAAAAATCGTAGGTATTTCTTGAGTTGTGCTCAGAATGGCGTTCTCGATTATTGAGCCAGCGTTTGCCGTTTCATTCCAATCAACGGAAACGAATGAGAAGTAAATTACCCCAACATAAGGATACGTTTGAATTGAGTAACCCGTGGATATGAATTGTATTCTGTCCGAGCTGGTCCCACGGGCGCTGAGCGTGCCGTTCACCTTCAGGTAAAAGTCGGGAAGGTAGACAATGACGCCTGGTTCAATCGTGAGAACCGCGCCCGTCTGCACCAGGATGTTCCCAGTAAGCACGTAAGGGCTGTCTGCTTTGGTCCAAGTCGTGTCCACGCCGATTATCCCAGTCACGAACGAGGCATGCACGCTCACAAGACGCGAGCTTTCGACAAGAAAGAATCCGCAGACAAAAATTAGGAACAACAAGGTGCCAGACAGCTTTTTCGACATCAGCCCTCAGCCCTGTATAGCTGTATTCGTTTATCCGCTTATAAATTGCACTGCAAGAATAATTCTTGACTCAAACGGAGAGTCCACTCTCCAATGCTCTGCCTTTTTTCGAAAGCGATGGTTAGGTTGTTTTGGAGGAGTGGTTATGGCAAATTAGAAATAACCGCCCTCCTCATACATCAGCCCAGAGGAGAACGCAGTGACCGACATCGTGTTCGTGTTCGAGGTGCACCAGCCCCACAGGCTAAGGAAGAACCTGTTCTGGGAGAACAAGGTCTTCAAACGCGCCCGAAAACAGGAGCTGTTCGACTACTACTTCGACAATGAGGTGGACAGGGAGATTTTCCAGCGCGCCGCCAAGAAATGCTACCTCCCCTCTAACCAGATTCTGCTCGACGCCATCGACGCCCACAGACGGGAGAAGCGGCAGGTCAAGGTCTCTTTCAGCGTTTCCGGCACGTTTCTGGAGCAGTGCGAGATGTTCAGCTCAGATGTCCTGGAGACGTTCAGGCAGCTGGCGAAGACGGGCTGCGTCGAGTTCCTAGATCAGACGTATTACCATTCCGTCGCCAGCTTGTACCCCGAGAAGGCTGAGTTTACGGCGCAGGTGAAACTGCACCGAGACATCATCAGAAGCATCCTTGGGTTTGAGCCGAGCGTGTTTGAGAACACGGAGCTGCTCTACAACAACGCCGTAGCAAGGCTCATCGAAGAACTCGGCTACAAAGGTATCTTCACGGAAGGCGTCGAAAAAATTCTTGGCGACAAGTCTCCCAACTATCTGTACACGCCTCCTAGCGGCGCAAAAATCAGGCTGCTCCTACGCAACTACAAGCTGACCGACGACATCGGCTTCCGCTTCAGTGCACGCTGGTGGAACGAGTGGCCCCTCACAGCCGACAAATACGCGCACTGGCTCGCCGACACGCAGGGTGACTGCATCAACATTTTCCCCGACTACGAAACCTTCGGCGAACACCACTGGCCAGAAACGGGCATCCACGGCTTCCTACGGCACTTGCCCGAGGAGATCTTGAAGTGGCCGCACCTGCGCATGGCGACGCCGTCCGAAGTCATCCGCGACCACAAGCCTCGGGGCGAGGTGGATGTTCCAGAGACTGGCGGCACCGTCTCGTGGGCCGACGTGGCGAGAGACTCCAGCGGCTGGCTTGGAAACGCCATGCAGTGGGCGTACTACACGAACCTACGCAGGCTCGAGCCCCTCGTCGAGGAGGCAGACGACGCGGATTTCCTGAGGCTCTGGCGGTGCTTCCAGACGAGCGACCACTTGTACTACATGTACAGCGCGGGCGGCGGGCCAGGCGAGGTCCACAGCTACTTCAGCCCGTTCGAAACACCCGTCCACGCCTTTGTCGCCGCGGAATCGGCAGTCCTCGACTTCGAAAGCAGAGTGCGCACGGCGATTCTGACCGCAAACGAGCCCTTCCTGTTCCACACGGGCATGGGTGAGGAACACTTCACAGGCACGATGACCTGGAGCCTCAAAGGCTTCCTGAAAGCGCTCAGGACTGTGGACATGAAAGCCCTGGAGTTCCACAACCGCCGAGGCGACTTCGAAAACTGGGCAGGCTTCTCCCTCCAAGATCCTGAACTCAGGGAACAACTGAGCAAGACTCGCGCCGCAAAGCTGAAGGGCGAACGGCTGAGGCAGGCACTCGTTGAGGCTGCGCAGAAACGGTTCAGCAAAGCCAGCAGGCAGACTCAGGAAGTCACCCGGCTTTTCTAAGCGTACTTGCGGTTGCGCCTAACCGTTTATTAGGAGAATACGCCGAGTATCCCTAGCAGCATCGAGGGACAAGCATGCGAGAAGAACTCCCATTTCCAGAAAAAGTCCTCCAGACACTCCACAACCTCTGCGCCACCGCAGCCGACTTGGCAAGGCGAGGCGAAGAGGTGGCGCGGATTCTGCAGCGAGACCCTGCCGAAATCGAAGGCATCCTGGACAAGTATAAGACAGGCGGTTTCGCCGAAAGCTTCTACGACAATGAGGGCAAGAAGCGCTACTACCTAACCGGCAGGGGAATAATCAAAGTCTGCTCACTTTTCACGTAGGGAAAAGGTCATGCGAGTCGCCATGTTCACGTGGGAATACCCGCCCAGAATCGTCGGAAAACTAGCCGACCACGTGAGCGCACTCGCCGCCCAACTCGTCAAGAGCAAACTGGATACACACGTAGTCACCTTCCACGACTCGATGACGGGGGTAGCTGAGGAAGCCAACGGCGTGAAAGTCACTCGAGTCAGTAACCCCGTCCGCACCCACATAAGCCTTCTGACTTGGGTGCTGACGTTGAACCAGGAGATTGAACGCGCCGCCGCAAACATCTACTACCAGTCGGGCAGGCGCATCGACCTCGTTGACGTTTATGACTGGCACTTCATCCCTGCAGCCGTGACCCTGAAGAACGCCTTGGGGATACCGTTCGTCTACTCGGTCGACAGCCTCGAAGACCATCGCTCACCCGCCACGAACACGCCGTTCAACATGGCTATCCGCGGCATCGAGTGGCTGGGGTTCTACGAAGCCGCAAGAGTGACAGCCAAGTCCGACTGGATGCAGGGCGAAATCGTCCGAATCTACCGGGTGCCCAAGGAAAAAATCGAGGTCATCCAGCCGACGGTCAACTCGTGGGCGAAGAGCGTTGTCGCCTTGTACAAAGCCGTGGCAGGAGGCACGAACAGTAGATGAAACGCGGCTTGAACGTCATGCTGCTTAGCTGGGAGTTCCCGCCCAGAGTCATAGGCGGCATATCCCCGCACGTTTACTACCTGTCCAAGAGCCTCGCTAAGAGCGGCGTCAAAGTCCACGTTGTCACCTGCGACTTTCCAGGAACACCTGCGCATGAAGTTCTGGACGGCGTTGAGGTCCACCGCATAGACTCTTACAAGAACCCCTCGCCCGACTTCGCCACGTGGGTTTACCTGATGAACCTGAACATGCAGAAGGAAGCCGCAGCGCTAGCTGCTAGGTTGCCAGAGAAAATCGACGTTTTCCACGCCCACGACTGGCTCGTTGCCACCGCGGGCATCGGGTTGAAGCACATCTTCCGCAAGCCCCTCCTCGTTACAATGCACTCCACCGAGATCGGACGCAGGGACGGACTCCACACGACAACGGAGCATATGATTCACGAGACTGAGGCGTGGCTCACGTACGAGGCTTGGCGAGTCATCTGCTGCAGCGACTACATGATGCAGCACGTGAGGTGGGCTTTCGGCTTGCCCGCTGACAAGCTGACGATGGTGCCCAACGGCGTAGACTACCACGTCTACGAGGACTTGGACACGCAGGACCTGAGTGAGTTCCGAGCCAACTACGCCCTGCCCACCGAGAGAATTGTCCTCTACGTCGGACGCCTCGTCTATGAGAAGGGCATCCACGTCCTGATAAACGCGGTTCCGAAGGTGCTGGCGAAGGCAGACGCCAAGTTTATCATCGTGGGCACGGGCTACATGCAGGAGCAGCTCAGCAACATCGTAAAAAGCATGGGCTTGGAACACAAAGTGCTGTTCACGGGCTTCGTCGACGAGCCGAGCTTGCTGAAGCTGCAGAAAATCGCCGACGTCTCCGTTGTGCCGTCGCTGTTTGAGCCTTTCGGCATCGTGGCGCTGGAAGCCATGGCGGCGAAGAGCCCCGTCGTCGTCTCGGACACGGGCGGGTTGAGCGAAATCGTCGACCACGACGCGACGGGCGTGAAGGTCTACCCCAACAACGTGGATTCGCTGGCGTGGGGGATAACAAAGGTGCTCTTGGACGACAGTTACAGGAAACGCCTCAGGGAAAACGCCTACCGAAGAATTCAGGAGAAGTACGACTGGGACAAGATAGCTCAGCAGACAAGGCAGACCTACGAAGCCGTCTTGGGTGAGTACAGCAAGAGCTTCTGGGCTTGAAACAAAGCTACAACTGAGAGCAATGCGTTGCCGCCGTTTCTCGTTTCTTCCCGTTCTCTTCGAGAACAGTCTTTGTTCCTTCGCGGAACAGTTTTGTTCTTGAGAGAGAATAATTAGGCTAACCGCGGATACTTGCACGGTGAAAAAAATGAAAACCGAAAAGAAACTAATCGCATGCAGTGTCATCGCCATAATGATCGGCGTCGCCTCGATTGCGCCTCTGCTGTTCTTGATGTCTGGAACCGCCAAAGCTGAGACAACACCCAAACCTTGGTTCAACGTCGATGTGCCCTACGCCTACATAGAGGCTGGAGATGGCTCCTTGATGTCATCATTTGACTTCCCAGGTTCCACGATGCCCCGCGTTAACGAGTCAGACATGGACTATGAAAGAAGCATGATTTTCCTGAATATCTCCATGAACACCGACCTCAAAAGTGAACTGGACGACAGGAGCGAATACTACTTGATAGAGGTAGACTCGGACAAGGGACCGATAGAAAACGTAACCCAATGCTTCGGAACATACGGAATTTACTTCCAACCCAGCGATTATGCGCCTGATGGCTTCCACTTTAACCGAGACAACTGGTTCGACAGCAACACGACCACTCAGGGGCTATGGCTGCTGCACAACTACACGTACACCTCGATGCTTTGGCCTGAAGGCCATTCTGGGTGGGGCACGAAGGGTCACAGTAGTACATCAAGAACTGCAGCTGCAATCAAAGAAGCAGACACCATATACATCACGGTTCGCAGACTGGGCTGGGTCACCTTCAGCGGCAACTTAACTGTCGTTACGCGTTCATACGAAACTCTAGCGCGCA
The DNA here is from genome assembly GCA_041946875.1 of Bathyarchaeia archaeon. GTDB lineage: Archaea > Thermoproteota > Bathyarchaeia > Bathyarchaeales > Bathycorpusculaceae > JADGNF01. The sequence continues at coordinate 17,174 of JBHGBG010000022.1, read as the reverse complement.
TACAGCTTGACAGATACGGCAATGGGTTCCTGTACAACGCAATTATCCCCATGGATAAGCTGTCGGAGATTGACCTCAACGCTCCGCTCACATTGGATCCGCAGACTGGACAATACGTTCTGAAGTAGAACCATAGAGGCATCTGCCGTGGCAAACGATGAGCTCGAGGGCAACACGTTGAACGTCTACGCCTACATCGCCAAAGAAGGCAAACCAGTTGGCACCAGAGATGTCACCCGAGGCGCCAACCTTAGTAGCCCCAGCGTAGCGCACAGGCACCTGCAGAAACTCGAAGCCTTAGGCTTGATTGAGAAGGACGCTTTCGGCAACTATGTGCTTAAAGAGAAAGTGGACGTCAACGGATACGTCTGGGTGGGACGAACCCTCGTGCCGCGGCTGATGTTCTACTCCTTCTTTTTTATGGGCGCGTTCGGAGCAGAAATCACAACGATTGTCCTGTTCTTTGTGCTAGGCTTGGCAGTGGAAACGAGTTTTCTCTTCCTGACAGGCATGACCGCGCTGGCGATGATTCTCTTCCTCTCAGAAGCCATCCGACTGCACAGAAAAGTGCAGCCAAAGACCGCCCAGGAAAGATGAAGAAACGGCTGGTGAGGCTACTTGCCGATGACCCTGACGTTTTCCACCAGAAGCCACGGCGCGACCAGCTGCCCCATCTTCCGCTCGTTGTTCGCCACGACGCTCACGTTCTTCAACAGCTTAAAGATGTTTCCCGCCAACATCACGCCCTGCGTCGAATGCTCCATTTCTCCCTTGCGGATTCGCCACGCGGGCGTCGCCACGACGCTGAATTCGCCGCTGACGGGGTTGCTGCTGTGAGCTCCCTGCAGGAAAGACACCAGCAATCCATCGTCTACCCCTTTCAGGAGTTCTTCTTTGGTTTCTTTGCCTGGCTGGATGCGGAAGTTCGTGGCTTCAATGGTCGGTGTCGACAGGTAGCCGGCGCGTGAGGCGTTTCCGGTGCTTTCTTTTCCTGCTTTTCTCGCCGTGTAATTGTCATACAGGAAATTGCGCAAAATGCCCTTTTCTAAGAGCAGCGTTTTCCTATGTGGCACGCCTTCGCCGTCGAAGATGCTGGTGCGCAGTCCTCCCGGGAGCAGTCCGTCGTCTGTGATGGTGAGTGCTGTGGAGCCAACCTGAGCGTTGAGCTTGTCCTTGAACGGCGACTGGTTCCTCTGGACGTTGTCCGCCTTCACCGCGTTAATCAATGTGTAGTAAAGCAGTTCCTGCAGCGCGAATTGCGTGAAAACCAGCTTGTAGTTCTTCGTTTCCACCCGCTTGGTCTTCAGCGACGAAACCGCCAGCCGAGCCGCCTCTCGTCCAACCCACTCGGGGTCGATGCTGTAGCTTCTTTCGGCATTGAACTCGAAGCTGACGGGCGTCACTGTGCTTCCCTCCTTAGCCAGCGTCGCCAGACTGCACTCGACGATCGTGCCCTCGTCGAAGCCCGCGACGCCGTGCGAGTTGGCTATGGCATTCGCCCCGTAGCCCGCGCTCGCGCCGCCCTCGATGGCGAAGACCCGCTTGTCCGCTTCGGTCGCGGCGTCCAGCATCCGAGCAGCCACGTTGACGAGGTCTTCGGAGCGGAGATCCAGAATCCTTCGGTCGACAGCTTTTTCCACTGTGGCGTAGGTTTTTTGTGCAGGTAGACCGTGCCAGTCCTCGTCGGGTTTGCTTGCCCGCGCCGCCGCCAACGCTTTAGCAAGCATATCCTCAACCGCCGCTTGGCTGTCCAGCGCGTTGGTGTAGGCGAAGCCTATGGCTTTTTGGACTTGGATTCGGACGCCTATGCCCTGGTCGACTATCGTGTTGCTCTTGCTGATTTGTCCCCGTTCGATACCCACGTTCTTGGCTTTGCCCTCATAGACGAAAGCCTCTGCTTCAGCTGCGCCTTTCCTCATGGCTGCCGCGACGGCGTTCTCCGCCAGGCTCAGTAGGGCGTCTTTCTTAGGCGCTTCCACCGACAACCACCTCGCTGACTCTTATGTCAGGTCCGCCGTCGCCTATGAAGGCGGTCTGCCCTTTTCCGCATCTTCCTGCGCTCAGCTGGAAGTCTTTTCCGACGGCAGCGACCTTGAGTAGCGTCTCCAGCGTGTTGCCGCTGAACGAGGCATCGCGGACTGGTTCGCCGAGTTCACCGTGGGTTATCTTGTAGGCTTCCTGTATGCCCACTTGAAAGGTGCCGTCGAAGTTGGCTTGTCCGCCCCTGAAGCTCTTGAAGTAATAGCCCTCCCGCACGTCCTCAAGCAGCTCCTCGAACGAGTGGTCCAGGGGCGCCATGTACGTGTTCCGCATGCGGATGATGGGTTCCACGCGGAAGTCTTCAGCGCGGGCGTTGCCCGTGGGTTCCGTGTTGAATTTCTGCGCTGTCTCGCGGTTATGCATCAACCCCCTGACAACGCCATCCTCTATGAGTAGCGTTTTTTTGGCAGGGACGCCTTCGTCGTCGTACTTGAAGGAGCCGAAGGCGCCGTTCATGGTTCCATCATCGTAAAATGTTACCAGATTCGAGGCAATTCCTTTTCCGAGGTTGTTTGCCAGCACGCCCCCCGCCAGTGCCAAATCCGCTTCAGCCAAGTGCCCGAAAGCCTCATGAACGAAGACGCCCACGACATTGGACCCGAGCACGACGGGGAACTTGCCGCCTTTCGTGGGCTTGGCCTTCAACTGGCTGACGGCGCGTTTCGCCAGTCTCTCGCCCAGAACTTCGGGTGTTTCCGCATCGAAGATTTCGTATCCTGCGGTAGAACCTATTTCCTCTCGGCTGAACGTGTAAACGCCGTTTTCTAGGGCTGAAGCCGTTAGCCTCGACCACACGTGCAGCTTGTCCTGTTCGATGTACGTGCCTTCGCTGTTGGCGAAGTGGCTGGTTCCTGTGAGATTCATGTAGTCAATCGTGCAGCTCTTCACCCGAGCGTCGCAGCCCAAGGCAATGCGGTTCGTTTCTGAAGCAGTTTTAATCTTGTCTTCGATGCTGATTCCCGACGGCTTCTTCCGCGGTTTGACCTGAACGTGGTCTTCGACGACTTTGGTTGCCGCGAGCTTTATCGGGTTCTTCAGCCGTGCACTCGCTGCTTTCGCCATGGCGCAGGCATCCGAAACGGCGTTCGCCAAGACATCTAGGTCGAGAGAGCCGACGGATGCGAAGCCCCAAGCGCCGTTGACTAAGACGCGGAGGGCGGCTCCGTTTTCGAAGCCTTGTTTTGCCGCTTCGACGCGTCCTTCTTTCATGGTGAACATTGTCTTGGTGAGTTCTTGTGCCCTGATTTCTGCGTATTCTGCCTCGCACGTTCGGCTTGCGGTGCTCAATGTCTTGGTGAGAACGTCTTTCAGGGGCGTTACCTCCCAGTCAGTAGGAGTAACTGAGGAAGCCAATAAAACAGTTTTGTTTCACTCAGCAGTGGACACGTACCTTCAGAACAATAGAGAAGAAGAGCATTCCCTAGGTGCTGTGGAAAATGATTGCCTTCCTCACTTGACTCACGAAGTCGTATTCTTCGTTCGCGTCAGTGACAACTGTTCTCTGCATTATGCCGTAGGTGGAGCAGATGTCATCCAGAATTTTGCGTTCGATGAGCTGGGCGCCTGAACTTAGGAAACTCTCGAGTCCCTGAGCGAAGATATCTATTTTGGCGGCAAATTCATGTTTCTGCAGAGCGTAGTGGGCTTCGAGATGCTGGTATATCATGAGTGTGGCTTTTTCTCCGAATATCTGCCGTAGAATGTTGTCCACGATTCGGAAGACGGTCTCAGACTCTTTCGCTGTTAGTGCCTCCATAAGGCATCCCTTGGAGAATATCGCATCTATTGCGAATTAATAAGCATTTTTGCTGCACTGTTAAACACAAAAACACCAAATCTCCATGGAAATAGCCCATTACCAGAAGTCTGCAAGGTTCATCTGTTGAGCACTTCGACGTGGCGGCTTAAGCTGCTTCAGCGGCGGAGGTGCATGCGCTTCATTGCCGAGAACGAGCTTTCCGTAGACTCCATCGTAGCCAGGAACGACGGTAATCGAGCCTTCTCTCACCCGAACGACCGCGTTGGCGAAGCGCTGTTCCACAACCTGACTCATCTCTTCCTTGGAGGCGTCGATTAGGACTCGATATTCATCGCCGAACTTGTCCACGAGCGCGTTGTAGACCTTCCACACCGCCTGAGTCGAGGGCGAATCCACATCCAACACGGCGCAGATTATCTCCGACAACGGCAACAGCCGCATGAACCCAGGCGCCTGGGCGTCTCTGAAGCCTGCTGGTCGGTCTGCCAGCTCCTCGACGCGTTGCTCGACGCCCTCGGTTAGTCTTCTGCCGCAGACTGGGCAGAGGTTGCCGCGTTTTCGCGCTTCGTCAGCTGGGAGGGACACTTTGCAGTTTCTGTGGCCTGTCCAATGGTACTTGCCGTAGGCTGGGTCGGTTTCGATGGTGAACCGAAGGCGCTTCGGGTCTTTGGTGCATACGGCGTCGGTGATTTCGTGGTACGACAGGCGCTCCAGTTCAAAGACGTTGGCTTCTCTGCCCATGCGCCAGGGCCAGAAGCTGTGGCTGTCACTGTTCGACAGCAGCGTATAGCGGTCGAGTTTGCTCAGCCGCCAGTTCATGGGCGGGTCCGACGAGAGTCCAGTCTCCACGGCGTGGATGTGCTTCGTCATGTCCTGGTAGCATTCGTCGATGCTGTCGAAGCCGCTGAAGGCGCCAAACAGGCTGAACCACGGCGTCCAGACGTGCGCGGGAAAAACCATGTTCTCATCCGAAGCCTGCATGACCTCTTCCACCAGCTCGGGCGCGGTCATGTTGAGCGTGGGTCTGCCGTCTATGGTCAGGCTGCCATGCTTTCCCAAGGCGTCGTTGATTCGGATGGCGTTCTCCACGCTCGACGTCAATATGACGTGGTGCACCTTCCGGCTCTTGCCCTGATAGTCAAAGATTGTGCAGACCTCAGTCGTCAGCATGAAGTGCACGGACGACGCAGCGTTGCCTTTCGGCTTGAAGAGTCCCGTGTCGGCTTCGGGCGTCAGGTCTCGCTGGATTTCCTTAAGCCACTGCGGATGCGTAAAGTCTCCCGTGCCCACGAGCTGCAGTCCCTTGACTCGGGCGTACTGAGCGATTTCCCCTATGCTCATCCGCTCGCTCGTGGCCCGGCTGAAACGGCTGTGAATGTGCAGGTCGGCGATGACTCGGATTCTTTTTCATCCTCCACGCTTATCGACTTCTTGGTTCCGATGCTCGTATGTGCGTTGGGCTTAAAAACTTTCATGCAACCGTTTGGAAGCCAAAAAAGGGCAGAGGAAGCTCTCCCCCGCTTGAGGTTCGAGAGGGAGGGAGATTACTGCGCGAAGGAGTAGCTTGCCTCTGTCACGCATCCATTCTGAAAAGTGCCTTGCCACGTTACCCTATAGGGTATTGAAACTTGGCTGGATGCGGTCGAATAGTCGACTGCGATTTCGTAGGCGGGGTTCGGCACCACCGGGTACTTGAGGGTTACGGTCCAACCTTGGCTCTGGTAGACATAGGTTTCGGAGCCCAAGAGCCCTGTCTCTTGCCTGCCACCTGTCCATGCAAGGTCGTTCATGAACTGCGCTGCCTCAGGGTGGTTCTCTCTGACGTAGGCTATGACTGCGTCGCGTATGTCTTCATGAATCGTCAGCTTAGGCATGACTTGCGGCTCGTCTGGAGGTGTTTCGTCGGTTGAGGCGGGGCGGGAATGGGCGTTGACGAGTGCCCAGCTAATTCCGGCAACGCTGCCGAAAACGACCAGAAACGTGATGAGGGATACGAGTTTTCTGTGCTGCACTGTGCTTTCGCCCTGCGAGCACATTGTGCGGGGTCAGGGATAATGCCATGCCTTAGAACAGTCTGTGCTGCGGCTGGAACAGGAGTGTTCTGGTTTCTGGACGCCATGCTAAGGCTTCGACTGCAGTCTCCGCGTCCAACGCACAAGCTCCTCCAGCAGCAGCCGTATGAGTCGCCGCGTTTCCTGATTCGTCAAGTTGCCATCGGCATCGATGTACTGACCCGCGTGCGCCAGCATGACCTCGGGGTAGTTGATGGGGAACGTGTTGAGAAACACGAACGACTGCCGCAGGTGGTACTGCGCCCGCGCGCCTCCGAGCATCCCGATGGAAGCGCTCATGATGGCGACGGGCTTGCCGTCAAAAACCTTGTCCGCGTACGGTCTGGAAGCCGCGTCTATGGCGTTCTTCAGCACGCCCGGAATCGAGTAGTTGTATTCTGGCGTGGCAATCAGCAGGGCATCTGCTGTCTTGATTTTTGCTTTGAAGTCCTTGACTATCTGCGCCGGGTTGCTCTCGGAGTCTTGGTTGAACGGTGGAATGCCCTCTAAGTCGAAGACCTCAATCTCCGCGTTGTCGGGCACGAGTTCCACAGCTGCGCGCATGAGCGCTTTGTTGTAGGAGCCTTTCCGCAGGCTTCCCACGAAACCTAGTATCTTTATTTTCTCCAACGAACGACACCTTCAAAACGGCAGAGAAAACCTGCTAGAAACAGGGCTGAATTGAGCTTAAAAGGGTTTCTTGCCCCCAACATTTCTACTCGGGGCAGACTATAGCCGCCTTGTTTAAAGGTGAAACGCTGAGTGAGCTCTATGATGGACTGGTTTGGGATGGCTGCTGCTAGAGGAAACGGTTGGGCTGATGCCTGTTGGCTGGATGGTCATTTGGAGATTGCGTTTTTGAGGATGCGCGTGAAGATTACAAGAAGAATTCGGTGGAAGGCGCTTTGAGCGCTTCAGTTTTCAGAGAAAGTTCAATCAGGAGGGAAGCAGTTTGACGCAGCTTTTTAGCGATGATTTCGAGTCAGGTAACCTTGCCGCATGGACAACCCAAAGCGGCAACTATAGTGTGCAAAGTGGAGTTAAGCTTCATGGATCCTACGCTGCCAAGTTCCACGTGAATTCGAGTACATCCACCTCGTATGCTATCAAGCAGGTTAGTGGGCAGCCACCGCTTTTTGTGTGCGGTTACTTCCGGTTTGATTCGATGCCTGGGACGGGGCAGGATCTGGGTCTGTTCGGGATACAGAACGAGAGCGGTTCGGTGGCGCAAGTTTTCTTCATCGATAATGGCGAGACGAAGCAGGTGAAGTTTGTCGAGCATTACCCTCAAATGGTTGCAACTTATGCTAACTTCGAGTTCGCCGCTGGAGTGTGGTACTGCATAGAGCTTGGTTTCCGTAAGCACGCGAGCGCTGGAGAATATCGACTGTGGATCAACGGCACGGAAATCGTGACGCGGACGGGGTTGGACACGAGTGGTGCGGGAACGGTGAACAAAGCTGCGATTGGGACTATTTACGCGGGCACGGATATGGACCTTTACGTGGACTCTTTGGTTGTGGCTGACACCCGTGTTGGTGATTGGGCTTCTCGCTCCGGAAGCGATGTGGTGCCTGCCTATGGCGCCCAGAATCTTGGCACAATCGGCGCTCCGTGGAGTCAGACTACGGCTTTGTCGTTTCTGGTCGGAAACGACGCGTACATAAAAGATGTTGATTGGGGTAACTTCATTGGAATACAGGGTGTCTACGATGCAACTACGGGTGGAATAGTGTTCGGAAGTGGAAAAGACACAAACCTATATCGCCCCAGCGACAAGACTAACACGCTCAAGACGGACGACGATTTCATTGTTGGAAGTACATTGTATGTAAATTCTGTCGCCCCTAGAAGTGGAAACACAGTGAACGTATTTGGCAACATAGCCGTATCTAATGCAAACGTTTGGAATAGCTTGACAGTTTCGGGAATGGTCGATAGCAAAGAGAACTTCTACATTCCAACGTCATACGCTAATTGGCTTGATTACATGGCTGAAGATGATGAGGGTGTAACGCCTTTTCCTGAAGCCGTAGGCAAGTTTAGATTCAGCAACATAACCCAAGGTCAGCCTGCTGCGTTCACTGATATGATTGGCGGCCTCTGGAGAAAGGAGTACGGATTTCCACAAACAGCGCCGTTCATATTGGCAAGACATCATCTCGTAGTGAAAAAAGACTTCTTCTGCAAAGGACAAGTCGTCAGTATGGAAGGCTGTCTAACAATGTACGGAGGCTATGCAGGATGGATAATAGGTGAAGGAGGATACAACACCTATAACCCAATTGTTATGCTGGCGCAGGCATCTGATTCTGAAACCGAACCCAAGAAAAACAAACTTGAAATACGCATGGCTTACAATCATGGATTCGGCGGAATAAAAGCAGGTTTGATTGAAGGTGGCTGCACTAGTGCAACTACTGGTTCAGGTGACGCATTCAAAGTAGGCGACGGCTGCTTTTTGGTCGATATTGACTTCGAGAACAGAATAGGAGTACAGGGAGCACAGGACCGCAACCAAGGCGGATTCAGAATTGGCTACAATGGTCCTTGGCTATGGCGAGACGGAGGCTATCTGAGAACCGACAGCCCATTTGTCTGCGACGGAACATTGACTGTGGGAACACCAGTTTACGATGCAATCCTTGGCCCTCTGTATTTAAACGCAAGCCATCAAATTGGCTTCTATTCCTCATCCGCGAGATTCAAAGACAACGTCAAAGACGCAGAAGACTGTTCATGGCTATTTAACCTTCGACCCGTAACCTTTGACTGGAAAGACCCACAGCGGAGACAAACGGAAGGTAAACAAATAGGCTTAATCGCTGAAGAAGTCAACGAACAATGCCCACAACTCGTCTTCGTTAACGGCGATGGCAAGCCCGAAGGCGTCCACTACGAGTGGCTTGGGGTGCCTTTGCTCATCGAAGTTAAGAAACTGCGCAAGCGCGTTGAAGCACTGGAAACCAACTTGGGCAAAACCAGACAGTAACAAAGTAACAATTTAACGTAAAGATGGTGAAATACTTGGCGGATCAAACTACAAATGAAGGTTCAACCATCACACAGCAGATTGGAATGCTAAACTTGCGCATCAATGACATGATGACACAACTCAACACAGTAATGAAAATGATGATGGATGAGAACGCTGCCTTAAAGAAAGAAAACGCCGAACTGAAAGCCAAACGACAAACAAGCCAACCATAAACTATGGCTGGTCTTACACCAAATTTTTTCTTCTCTTCATCCTAGGCAAATCTTCTGCTTTTCCGCAAAAACACGATTACGATGACGAGCAGAACCGCAATAATGCTGAGCAGCGCTATTGCGACAATTTCACCCCAACTCAAACCTAACAAGTCAGCGTTTCCAGGCACCGATTGGCTTGGCGTTGCTGTGAGGCTTGGAGGGGGGGAGGTTGAAGAGTTAGGGCCCGGTGTTGAAGTTGGTGAGGACAACTGTGTTGTGTTAGGTGTTGGCAATGATGCGTTCGGGTCTGGAATGGCTTGCGGGTTTGCCTCTGTCAAGAATGGCATGTAATTGACTTTGCCCATTTCAAAATTGTCGTTAAAATCGTAGATTCTCCGATCAATCAACCCTGTATCAGTGGTTCCCCACCAATTATTAGTAACATCTACGCTGACTGGACCGCTTAGTTTAAGACTGTAGTTTAGGCTTTCGATAATGTTGTTGTTAACAATTGTAACCTTCTGAGAATTTGATACGTCACCTGCCAAGAGAATCCCTATTGAATTTTTCGCAATGGTATTTTGCTCAATTGTCGCGGTGGAAGCGACAGAAACTCCAATCCCGCCACGCCAGGCGAATACACTAGAACTAATCAAATCATTGCTTATCAGATTTCTCTGAATCGTTGGAGAGCCACCGCCTATATCAATGGCAACACCAATAAAAGAACCTGCGATCGTATTGTCAGAAATTATTGGAGAGCTATCTCCTATTGAAATAGCTGAACCATAGAAGGAACCTGTAATCGTATTGCCGGAAACAAAAGCGGTGTTCTTTTCCGAAATGCTAATCCCATTATAGGTTCTATCGCCAACTATGGTGTTTCGTGAAATTACCTGTGAGCCTCCTTGAAGTGAAATTTCTCCATTAATGGTATTTCGGTTTATAGTTGAAGACGCTGCTTTTGATGTTATGATTCCTCTGATAGTGTTTTGGCTGATCATTGGAGAAGCGTGCTCGCAATATAATGAGCTGTTTATTATTGCGTTTTCGATTATGCTGCCTGTGCCAGTTTGGGGATTCCAGCCAGAACTGTATTCAGTGAAGCGCAATGCAATATCACCACTTATTGGGTCTGTTTTCGTTGTTGTGCGTGTCATATAGATTCGACTGGTGCTTGTGCCTCTTGCGACCAAAGTGCCGTTCACCTTTATGTAGTAGTCATTTAGGTTTACTGTGACTCCTGGTTCGATTGTTAGAGTTATTCCGTTGCTTACAAGAATGTTCCCTGTTAGTGTATAGGGGCTGTTTGTCTCAGTCCATGTAGTGTCTACGCCTATTATGCCGCTGACGTTTGTGCCGTACTGCGCCACAACGAAACTCTCACCGCCAAAGGCAAACCCGCCGGCAAGTACTGCTGTAAAGAAAGCCGCCCAAACCACCTTCTTCATTTCAACAGCCACCACTAACCAAGAACTCTGTCACGGTAAAAAACGTGTTTGTAAAGATTCCTTGACACAAGACTTCTCTCCAACAAACAGCGGGTCTTCACGATTTGCCGTCTAGGAATGATTCCTGCAGGCTCATCTTCTCTTGCCGCTCCCTCATCGGTTAGGCGATGGAGAACGTGACCTTGTCTCCTGGTTTGGCGTCGAGCTTGCGGGCTGCATCGCCTTGGTTCAACGCTATCTCCAGGTAGTTGTGGCTTCCGATGAGCGCAATTGGCTTATCCTGCTCAGCGTCGGCGTAGGTTTTCGACAGCCTAAGCTGCAACTCGTGCCGTCCAAGGCGGGCGGTCATCACGTCATGCTTGATGCCCTCCAAGTCGTGAGCCCGTAGGTTTGTAATGATGTTTCCGAAGCCGTCCACATGCAGCACCTCTCCCGTCACCGAGTCCCTGGTTCGCGTCGTCTTGGCGAAGTCGGGCTTCACCGCGTCAGAAATCTCCGGACCAAACTCCTCCAGAGCGACGCCGTTCGACATGTGCGCCGCTGCAGGCGCAAAGATGTCCCTTCCGTGGAAAGTGCTTGAAACGTGAGGCAGCACCAGCCTCCGACTCCTTATCTCGTGCACGCGCCTGATGCCCTGAGCCTCAGCCGCCAGCATCAGCAAGCCGTTGTCGGGTCCGACGAAGAATCCGCGCTCAGTCTGCACGATTATCCGCCTTCGTTGAGTGCCCACGCCCGGGTCCACAACCCCGAGGTGAATGGTGCCTTCGGGGAAGTATGGCGCAGCGCAAGAAAGCAGGAAGGCGCCCATCCGAACGTTGAACTTTTCCACATCATGCGTGACATCCACGATGACCGCCGTCGGGCAGATGCTCAGGATGACGGCTTTCATCTCCACGGCGTACGGGTCTCTCAACCCGAAATCCGTCGTCAGACTAATCACGTGACCGGTCATCGCTCAGCCTCCATGCACCACGGGAACGAAGACGACCTCGTCCCCGTCCTTCACTCTGGTTTTCAGCCCTTTGAGGACGCTGATTTCTCTGCCGTTCACGAGTATGAGCGCGTTCGGCTTCGTTTCCATAAGGTGCTCATCCAGCAGGTTTTGCCGCAGGTCTGGCGCAGCCTTTGCGGCTTCTTCGATGACATCCATGAGCAACGCGGTTTTTCCGCATTCGACGCTGAGATTCTCAGCTCCTGAAGCATGCCGCAACGCGCCAACGAACTTTAGAGTAATCGCCATTTCGCCGTTTCCGCTCAGGTTATAGAACCACAATCACAGATATATCGTTAACATTCGTCCCCGTCTGGCCAGTGAAAATCAGGTCTCCCAGGCTCTGGAAAAAGTGGTACGAATCGTTCTCAGCCAGGAACCTCTCAGGCTCCAAACCCCTGTCCATGGCTCGAACCATCGTGGCTCCGTCAACGACCGCCCCAGCGGCGTCCGTCGGTCCATCAACCCCATCCGTGCTCAGGCAAGCAACCACGCAAGCTTTCGCGTTCCTGAGGCACAAGGCAGCGGACAGAGCGAGCTCCTGGTTTCGCCCACCCCTTCCCTGCCCCGTCACGGTGACCGTCGTTTCCCCACCCGCAACAACCGCGGCAGGTCTGCCAACAGGATTGCCCGAAGCAGCAATTTCTCGAGCGACTGACGCCAACAAGGTTCCCACGTGCCTCGCTTCCCCCTCAGCCATCGCAGTCAACAGCAGCGTATTCAACCCATCAGCCTTCAGGCAGTCAACCGCAGCAACGCAGGCGGTTCGGTTATTGCCTACGACCACACTGTGGACTCTCTCGAAGACACATTCGCTGGGCTTAGGCGTCTCGGCGATGAGTCCTTTCTCGCCGTCCGATAGGACTCTTCGCACGTTGGAAGGCGCTGTCTCCCAGAGGCTGTACTTCTCCAAGACCTTTCTAGCATCTGTAAAAGACGACGGGTCAGGAACCGTTGGACCCGACGCTATGGCGTCCAGCGGGTCCCCAACCACATCCGAAAGGACAAGGTTCAGAACTGTCGCGGGATAAGCCGTCTTCGCCAGCCAACCGCCCTTGAAGGCTGAAAGGTGCTTCCGAACGACGTTGATTTCCCCTATTGACGCGCCGCTCCTCAGCAAGGCGGCGGTTGTTGCCTTCTTGTCCTCCAGCGACAAGCCTTCACGAGGCAGCGGCATGAGACTCGAACCTCCGCCCGAAAGCAGGCAAATGACCAAGTCATCTTCCCCTGCCTGGTCAGCGATTTCCATCATCCGACGTACTCCATCAACGCCCGCTTCGTCCGGAACTGGATGACTCGTTCCGTGAAGCTCTATCACGCGGGCCTTGTGTTCGCTGCCGTGTGGAACGTTAACGATTCCTGCCGTGATATAATTACCCAAGATTTCCTCGAGCCCTTCTGCCATTTGACCGGCTGCTTTGCCGCCGCCCACAACGTACACGCGTCTGAACTTCTGCAGTTCAAAGCAGAAGTCTTCTACGCGCAGCGCTCCGCCCGATAGGGACAACTTGGACTGCAGAAGCTTCTTCGGGTTGACGGCGTTCAAGGCGTATTCGAGGCTCCTAAGGGCGATGGCTCTGGCTTTCCGCGCAGCCTCGTCGCCGCCGTTCTCCAAAAGCCTTTTCATGTTCTCTATGCGAGTCACTTGCCTCGCCACCGAGTAGTTCCTTCCTGGACTGATAGCTCTGTTGTAACCGAAGGCTAATAAACAGTAACGCACACAGTCTTGGTTGGCGATTCTCTTGCCTAAGCCATTCGTTTTTGTGACTAGAGCGCTGTCCGAAAAGGGACTGAACCAGATTAAGCAGCATTTTAGGACTAAAGTCTGGCTTGAGTACGCTCCGCCAAGCAAAGAAGCGCTTCTAGAAAAGGCAAGGAAGGCTGACGCTTTGGTAACTTTGCTTTCGGACAAGATAGACAAAGAGGTCTTCAACGCAACGCCTAATCTGAAGATGGTGGCGCAGATGGCGGTGGGCTTCGACAACATAGACGTGCCAGAGGCTACCAGACGAGGAATCTACGTTACCAACACACCCGATGTTTTGACGGAGACCACGGCGGACTTCGCGTGGGCGTTGCTCATGGCTGTGGCGAGGCGAGTGGTCGAGGCTGACAGATACGTGCGCACGGGGCAGTGGAAGGTGGCGTGGCACCCAGACATGATGACAGGCAGAGACGTTTACCGCAAGACATTGGGCATCGTCGGAGCGGGACGAATCGGGCAGGCGGTAGCCGCAAGAGCGGCGGGCTTCAAGATGAGGGTACTTTACTACAATCGGTCGCCGAGGCCAGAAATAGAGAAAACCTTGAGCGCAAAGCGGGTGGAACTCGACGAGCTTCTGAGAGAGGCGGATTTCGTCAGCATCCATGTCCCCCTGACTCCAGAAACAACGCATCTCATGAACGGGGAGCGGCTGCGACTCATGAAGAAAACGGCTTACTTGGTCAACAATTCGCGTGGACCCGTCGTGGACGAGAAAGCCCTTTACGAAGCGCTGAAGTCAGGCAGCATCGCTGGCGCGGCGCTTGATGTTTTTGAGCAGGAACCCACGCCGCTGGACAATCCGCTGCTTGGGCTTGAGAACCTGGTTGTGGCACCTCACATCTCCAGCGGGAGCATAGAAACCCGAGAGAGGATGGCCGTGATGGTGGCGGAAGACCTTTTGGCATTTTTCCGAGGCGAGAAGCCTGCGCACTTGGTTAATCCTGAAGTTATGAAGGTTAGACCCTTGAAAAGATACGTCTGAGCCGTTGTGCTTTTCAGTTCTGGGTGGTTTTCTCGTCTGTCAAGGCTTCGACGAACTCAGAGGCGACTTGCACGAGGGTGTCTGCCTGCTTCATCATGACTTCGCCGTTCACTTCCTCCAGCTGACCCAACTGCTGCACCGCTTCTTCAATCTCTACGAGAAAGCGGAGGATGGCGTCTTCGGCGGGTTTGGGTTTGCCGATTTCTTCTCGGACGAGTATCTCGATGAAGGCGGGTTCGCCTAGGCTGTAGTAGATGGCGTTTCGGGCTTTGCGGATGGCTTCCAGAACGAGGCTTGGCGCCATGTAGGGTATCTTCTTCGCTGCTTCTAATTCGGCTTTGGCTTCTCGAAGGTACCGTAGCGCCCATCCGCGCCTGTACTCGTCCATCATACGGGTTTTCCAGTCTGCTTGTTTTATTCTTCTTCGTTTTCTTCTTCGAGGGCTTCGGTTTCGCCTTGGGCTCCTTTTTGGAGCGCGTACGTGCGGGTGATGTAGCCTGCGACTTGGTTTCTTACCCTTGTGGTTGCTCCCTTTGTGAGTTCGTCCACGAGGTGTTTGTTGTCGTCGAAGTTGGTGGAGAACTTGTCGGGGAAGCGTGTCATGAGTTCTTTGGCTAGGTGTTTGATGTGTTCGGTTTTTACTTTTCCCATGTTTGGTCCTCGTGGTTGTGGTTTAGTCTGGTTTCTTTGACGCTTGTAGGCGTAAAAGCAAACTCTCAATAGAACAGAGGCTTAATATAAGGTTACGCTTTGTGCGTCCTCTTTTGCCTGTTCTGTGGGGCTTAAGCAGGTGTGGGCTAGGCTAGTTTGATGTTGAAGAAGGCTTCGAAGTTGCTGGCGATTTGGCTGGCTGCGTTTTCTGGGCTGATTTTCTTGATGTCGGCGATTGCACGCACTACTTCTGCTATGAACGATGGCTTTGTCATTTGGCCGTTGAACGGCGGTTTCCTGAAGAGTACTGGTCCATCTGTCTCGGTCAGGAGGTTGACAAGTGGGGTTTTTGTGACGACTTCGCGGATGCCGTTGCTGTAGACTACTGGTGGTCCTTCGGTGATGTAGTATCCATGTTTCATGGCTTCGGCGAGTGCGGTCATCGGGTGGCTGAACCAGTGGAGGAGCACATGTTTCAGGTTGTACGACGGAAGCATGTTGACGATGTAGGCGGTTGTGCCGCGTGAGTGGATGATCACTGGCAGGTTGAGTTTTTCTGCTAGTCGGAGCATGCGGTCGAAGACCATGAGCTGCTGGTTCCATACGGCTTCGTACTTGCAGTCTAAGCCGATTTCGCCGATGGCTGCGACGTTGCCTTTCTCGTGTTGTTCGGCGATGAGTTTCTCTGTTTCTTCGAGTTCTTTGGGTTTGAGGATGTTTACGTTCCACGGGTGGATGCCCAGTGCTGCGTGTACGATTGCTGGGTGTTTCTGTGCGAGTCTGAGGGCTTCGATGCTTGTGGCGAAGTCCATGGCGTTTGAGACCATGGCTGCGATTCCTGCGTTCCGTGCGTCTGCCACGAGTTCGTCTGTGTGTCCAGCGTATTCTGGGTCGGACAGGTGGATGTGTGCGTCTACGAGCTTCATTTTTGGGACCTGCAGCGCCATTATGCCGCAGGTTTGCTTTAAAATTTTCTTTTTTCACGTTTGCTGCTCTGGGGTTGCTCGGTGTTTTGAAGGAATATGAGACGATAAAGGTTAAATATTGCTTTAATTAGAAAAAGAGGCTACAGAGGGTCTTTATGGCCGATTTGGAATTAGCAGTTGCTCCCATGCACAGGTTGTGCAAGAAAGCTGGCGCTGACAGAGTAAGTGAAGCGGCAGCAAAAGAACTCGCGAAAGCGCTGGAAGAGATTGGCGTGAACATTGCGAAGGAAGCTTTGGTTTTTGCGATGCACGCTGGGCGGAAGACCATCAAGGCTGAAGACATCGAGATAGTAGCCAAGAAAGTTATGGGAAAGTAACGGTCTTTCTTTTCCCTCTTTTTTGTTGCGCAGTCACTTCAGGTTCTCGATGCATTCTATAGCCCACTTATTTATAGAATGAATGCGAAACCTGTAGTTAGGCTTTCAGCTAGCACCGAGGAGTTTTACGGGTCAAAGAATGTTGGATGAAAGCCAAAAAAGACTGGCCGTCGCTTCTCTGTCAAGCCGTCGCTGGATGGTCCTAGAAGAGCTGGAAACATGGGTTCAGAGGAAGGTTTCGTGCGGCTCTGGCGTACAAAAAGGGAAAAAGAATGAAGCTTTAGTCGGTTCTTTGCCGTTGAATCTGGTGTTTTCGCCCTGCGGCTGCCTTGATCTCGTAACGAAGAAAAAAAGGAGAAGAGGTGAGAGTCTTCTGGGTGGTCTATTTTCGTCTTCGCTGGAGAACCGTGAACGCAATGTTCGCTACGACAAGGATGATTGTGGCGATGCTGATGTAGAGCACCACGTCACTTGTGCTGGATGCAGGTTGAGGCTGTGGAGTGGAGGTTGGCTGGAGTGTGGGAATTGGTGTTGGCGTCGCGACTGGAGTCGGTGTGGGCGTTGGCGTTGGTGTAGGGGCTGGCGTCGGGGGTGCAGTTGGAGCTGGGGTAGGCGTGGGTGCGGGAGTTGCGGTCGGCTGAGGCGTTGGGGACGGCGCCGGTGTCGACGTTGGGGCTGGGGTTGGGAAGCCGTAGTACGTGGTGCCTGACGTAACCTCTTCGACGCAGTACACGTTCCAGTCGCAGCTGCCGAAGTACAGCTTGCTCTCATAGACCGCTATGTTTGACCTTACCTGTCCGCCTGTCTCGAAGTAGGACATTTTCTGTCCAGATGTTGCGTTGACCACGTAGACGCCGTAGGAGTCACTGGGCACGTAGAACTTGCCATCTGCATAGGCTGGGTTGCCGTAATGTTCTCTGGTGAGGAAGCAGGACCAGAGCTTTTCTCCGGTCGTTGCGTTGGCGCAGGAGAAGCTGAAGAAGTCGGCG
>JBHGBG010000021.1:0-39132 GCA_041946875.1 Bathyarchaeia archaeon | reverse complement strand
CAGACGGGCTGCCACTTCGCATGCACCTTGCCCCTCCCAAGCCTGGCGTAAGCTTCGAGCTTCAGCTTCTGCCCCTTGGCGAGCTTCATGATAGGCACTTTCTCGGTCACGGGCACGACGCTCGGGTTTTCAGAAACCAGCTCGCCCGAGTAGACTACACGTGTTCCCTCGGCTGACTCAGCGTTTAACGTCAGTGTGACGCGGCACTGGGGACAGCCGAACTCGCTCTTGCACTCGCATTCCTCAGGCAGATTGTAAGTGTCCAAGTCCGTCTTGAGCGGGATGAGCCCCAGCCTGTGCGCAATCATCTCGTCCTGCAGAATCGACGAGTTCTCAATCATGACCACCTCGTCGATGGCCATGCTGGGAACCTCAGCCAGGGCTATGCGCCGCAGCGCGTTCATGAGCGGAACGTCCGCTTCCCTGACGACTACTCGAAGGTTTGTGGCGTCCTTCTCAAGCACTTCAATCTTCACTGCATGGACACTCCAAAGTGACTCAGATAAACCCGCGTGGTTTCATAGGCTTTGGGCATTATTTCAATTTTTCTGTCAACATCGACGAAACCGAAGGTATGCTACACGCGCCTGCCTCTTCTGCCGCCCGGCCTGCGGGTTCCGTCGTGCGGAATGGGCGTGACTTCCTCGATGCGTTCGATGCGGAAACCAAACCGCGCCAGCGCTCGGATGGCTGCCTGCGCGCCCGGTCCTGGCGTGCGGGGTCCTGAACCGCCCGGAGCGCGGACTTTGATGTGGATAGCGGTGATGCCCTTGTCGCGGGCTATTTCTGCCGCGCCCGTGGCTGCACGCATCGCAGCGTACGGTGAGCTTTCCATGCGGTCGGCTTTGACGTACATGCCGCCGCTTGTGCGGGCGATGGTTTCCGCGCCTGAAATATCGGTTACGTGGATCATTGTGTTGTTGTAGGAGCTGAAGATGTGGACGACGCCCCATTTCTCAGTTTTTTTGCTGCTGCTCAAAACCTTCCGCCTCTCCTTCTGTCTCGGGGTTCTCGGATTTCGCGCGGCTTAGCCACGACCGTCATCGCCACTCGGGTGGGGTGCGACGGGTTCGCCAGCTGGCTCTCCGCGGCGTAGCCGACGGTTTGCTCTTCTTCGCGTGAGACTATGTAGCCGGGCACGGTTACTCTGCGGTTGGCTATGGTTATGTGCCCGTGCGTAATCAGCTGCCTCGCCTGATGAGGCGTCTTCGTCAGGTTTTTCCTGAAGACCAGGGTCTGGAGTCTGCGTTCAAGGATATCTTCGATCGACAGGTCGAGCACGTCGTCGAGGACGGCGGTCTCCTGGAGGACGCCCAGCTTCTTCAGCCGCGTCAGGAGTTCGTTCTCCATCTTGGTGCGTTCTTCGGGGGTTCTGCCGATGAGTGAGCGTGCGATGCCTCTGAACTTGGACAGCATGGTTTCGCTGCGCCAGAGTTCATGCTTGTTCCTCAAACCGTACGTGCCCAGGAGCCTGAGTTCTTCTTGGAGGATGTCTTTGCGCCATGGGAACCGTGGCGTGTCGAACTTTCTGCGCTGCCTCTTCGGGTCACCCATGCCTATTTGCCTCCCTCGGCTGGTGCGGCTGCGCCCGGCTTCTGCATGAGTGTTTTCTTCTTGACGCCCAAGGCTTTGCCCGCCCTGCCCGTGGTCTTCGTACGTTGTCCGCGGACTTTGAGCCCGTAGGCGTGGCGGTATCCGCGCCAGGACCGGATTTCCTTCGCCTCGTCGATGTCGGTCTTCGTCCTCAGCGCGAGGTCGGCGGTTATCAGGTGCAGGTCCTTGCCCGTCTCCGTGTCCTTCCGTCGGTTGAACAGCCACGACGGCAGGCTGTACTTCTGGGGGTCTTTAACTATGTCTTCGATTTTGGCTATGTCAGCCTCGGTCAGGAACCCAGCCCTGAGGTCAGGGTTTATTCCAGCCTTCTTCAGAATGGCGTTGGAGAGGCTGAGGCTGACGCCTTTGATGCCTTTTACGGCGTAAGAAGCCTTCAGGGTCCCTGCGGAGTCGGAACCCATGATGCGAACTATGTGACGAAACTCCTGAGATGACATCTATTTTTTCATCCGTTAAACTTGAAGCATATACGAAATGAGTCAGTATTTATTTAAACCTTCCTTTCACAAAAACGGCATTAGGAGAACCCGCAGTCGCCTACTGCCGGTGATGTCTTCGTCGGATGCTGCGGTTTACTACGTAAACACCAGCCTCGCATCTACGTGGTGTCGAGCGCTTTACTACGTAGACGGGGCTTGTATTTACGTAGTAATCAGTCCATCTTGACCCGACTCACCTGACACGTGCTTTGTGCTTTCAAACCATTATATAAGCAAGGAAGAAACACAGGTAAGTAGACAACTGCATTCTGCTGGTTTTTGGGTGAAAACATGGAGTCAGTCGTGGACAAGGAAATAGACGAGACAGCCGAGAAAATCGTATCCGAAATCGAACGCACCAACACCGCGGACCTGACGAAATCCGACGAACTCGTGCGCATAATGCACCTGACGGACGTGCGCCAGACGAAGAAGTTGCTGAACCACATGGAGCACATCTCAGCTGAAACCGAACGCGACATGGGCAAGAAGGCAGTCATAAAGGCGATGCTGCTCAGCACGTGGCTTCAGCGGCTGTATTTCATAGTCAGGTCCATCGTCATGGGAGCATTCAGCTCCCTGTTCGGGTTCCTCTTCATCCTCTATTTCGGCTCGATAGACGTTGCGCTGGGCGTGGTGCTGGGAATAACCTCGTTCATCATCTCGCTCCTGCTCTCGCGTCTGCTGGACACGCAGATAGTCAAAATCACTCGAGCGATAGTGGCTTGGCTGAACAAGCACAAGCGGACTAGAGAATTCGTCCTCTCCCACTTCTAACGCGGCAAGCTCCAAGGCACATTGCCAAATCCGACACTAAACGCAAATAAACCGCGAAACCAAGAGAGCAGAGCAGGAGAAAGCATTGGATCTGATCACCTTCGTTGGCTTGGTTGCAGCCACATTCACGACGGTCTCGCTGTTCCCGCAGCTGCTGAAGAGCTGGAAATCCAGGTCTAAACCCGCCGGAGACAGCATGCTGGTCACGTTCTCGCTACTCTTCTGCATTGGCATATTCCTCTGGCTCGTCTACGGCGTATCGCTCAGCGACCTGCCCATGATAGTTGCCAACTCTCTCAGCTTGCTCCAGGGCATCGTCATTCTGGCTATTCAGATATCCAGGCTGAAGGCTGAAGCCCTCGAGGCTGACAAACCAATAAAAGCATCTTCTTCCAGCTAAACAGGAGGGGGAAAGCCTGCAGCAGAAATGGCTCCAGCCGCTGAGAGTGAACCCAACGCAGACTCTGCTTTCTTCGGGCAACGAAGCCATAGCCTACTTTGCCAAACGAGACCTTCTCGGCGAAAGCGTGAACCTCATCGACCAAGTCTGGCGGCTGCCTGAAGTTCAGAAACTGTTCCGCAAGCAGCAGCCTGACGGTTCATGGAAACATAGCGGAAAGGAAATGGTGAGCTATCCGAAGCACCACTACTCTCTGGTTCAGACCTGGAAAGTCTTCCGCATCTTGGTAGAGCAGTATGAACTCAACAGGGGACACGAGGGCGCGCGGAAAGCCGCGGAATTCCTGTTCTCCTGCCAGACGCCGCAGGGCGACATCCGAGGGATGCTTGCGAACCAGTACGCCACGTACTACACAGGAGCAATGCTGGCGGTCCTCATCAAGACTGGATACGAAGATGACCCACGGGTCGATAAGGGGCTGGAATGGCTGCTTTCGACGAGGCAGAACGACGGCGGATGGACCGTTCCCATCCTGACCCACAAGTTTGACAGAAAAACGATGTACGATTTGACGAGCAAGTACGCCGAGCCTGTAGAACCCGACAAGTCAAAACCCTTCTCGCACAACGCAACAGACATGGTGCTCCGAGCCTTCGCCGCCCACCCGAGATACCGCCGCCGCAAAGAAGCCCTGAAGGCGGCTGACCTGCTCAAGTCGCGCTTCTTCCAGCCTGACGCCTACAGCTCATACCACGACGCCAGTTACTGGGTGAGGTTCGCATTCTGGTGGCCCAACATCGTGACCGCGCTCGATTCGCTCTCGTCAATGGGCTACCCAAGAGAGGACCCAGACATCCAAAAAGCATTAAACTGGCTTGTGGAAAACCAGCTACCCGACGGATTGTGGAAACTGGATTATACGGAAGGAAAAGAAGACCCTTGCGCTAAAAACGAGGCGACGAAGGAAAGACGGCTGTGGCTCACCCTCAGGATTGCCCAAATCCTAAAAAGGTTCAGTCGATGAAAACAGCTCTCGCCGATTCAGCGGGCGAGAAGCTATCGAGTCCGCATGCGGTCAAGGTTTTCTTTTGCCCTCTGATGACCATAAGAAAAGAACCCGTTTAGCATTTCACAGGTGTCATACTCGGCGCAGCCTCCGCATGTACTCAGGTTCTTTCCGCCACAGCATTTCCTAATCGGACAGTTGGTGCAGCCCACGAACAGGCTATCCTGTGAGCGGCAGCCCTTGCAGTTCATGTCGCCTGATTCAAGAGGCTTCTCAAGGAAACTCTCGTAGAGCTTTGACCACGCAACCGCGGTTGACTGCCTCAGACCGTAGTCATCGTTGGCGGTGGCGATGAAAACTGGGCATTCTTCACAGTTCAATCCGCAACAGCCAAGCTGGTTCTCCAAACTCTTCGCCCCTATGTACTGTTGGGCGGTGAACGTAAAGACTTTTGCTTCAGATTTAAGAATAAGCGGCTAACAAAAAAGAGGGAACCCCGTTTTCGACTAGTAGGCATAGATTCTGCCGTAGGGTCTGTGCGAGTACGGCACGATTTTCACGAATTTGCCGCTCATGACCTCGTCGAAATCAGCGCTGAAGTGGCTGCAGTACTCCTTGACCAGTTCGCCGATGCGTTTCAGGTCGGTCTTGTTGACCTCCATGACCTTGACTTCCTTCCCCAGATGCGTCACCTCGCCGCGGATGTACATTATGCCCGCGTGCATGCCCGTGCCCACAAATCTGGCTCTGTGCGGTTCGCCCTTCTTCAGCGTCAAGCCCAACACTACGAGGACTCCGCCAGCCATGTACTCACCCAGGAAGTCTTGCGCGGTGCCGCCAACAACCATGTACGGCTTGTGATTCAAGTACTCTTTCATGTGTATGCCGACGCGTGTGCCGACGTCATCGCGGATGAAGATTCTGCCGCCGCGCATGCCGTAGCCTGTGATGTCGCCCGCCCTGCCGTGGATGACGACTGTCCCGTTGTTCATGGTGTTGCCCGTGCAATCCTGCGCGTTCCCGTGCACTTCTATACTTGGTCCATCCATGAAGGCGGCCAAGTCGTTGCCCGGTGTTCCGTAGATGTCGATTTTCATCGGATTCTTCAGGTCGGTGCCGATGTACCGTTGACCGTAAACGTTGTACAGTCCAACTCTTTGGGCGCCGTTGTTGTCCAGTTCTCGCAGTAGAGCGTTCAGGTCTCTGTAGTACATGCCTTCCGCGTTGACTGCCCACACGCCCTTTTTCTCGTTCACGTGAGGGAGAAGTTTTGAATTCATCTCGACTGCTGCTTTTTCCTGTTGTACCACCATTTTAGTCACCCGCCATTTTCACGCCTAAGATTCTCAGTTCCGTGTCTGTCAAGCCGACGCCTCGCAGGTGTAAGCGGTTGCCGCGGAGGCTTTCGATGGCGTTTACGCCCATGCCGCCCATCATCTCTTTGATTTCCATGCTCCAGCCGCGAAGCAGGTTCACCAGCCGCTCGGACGCGATGTCTGGATTTATCCGCTTGCCTATCCAAGGGTCGGGTGTGGCGATGCCCCAAGGGCACTTGCCCGTATAGCACTTCTGGCAGACAGTGCAGCCCATGGCGATGAGCGCGGCGGTTGCGATGTAAACGGCGTCGGCGCCCAAGGCGATTGCTTTGACTATGTCGCCGCTATTTCGGAACCCGCCTGCCGCCACGATGGACGCTCGGCTGCGTATGCCTTCATCACGGAGACGCTGGTCCACGCTTGCGATGGCTAATTCGATGGGTATGCCCACGTTGTCACGAATGATTTTAGGAGCACTGCCCGTGGAGCCGCGTACGCCGTCGATGGCTACGATGTCGGCGCCTGCCCTGACTATGCCGCTTGCGATGGCAGCCACGTTGTGGACAGCTGCAATCTTCACAGACACTGGCTTCTCGTAGTTAGTAGCCTCTTTGAGCGCGAAGATTAGCTGCCGCAGGTCTTCGATGCTGTAGATGTCGTGCTGAGGTGCGGGGGAAAGCGCGTCTGTGCCGACCGGAATCATGCGGGTCCTAGCCACGTCGGGTGTGACTTTCTCGCCTGGCAGATGCCCGCCAATGCCTGGTTTCGCGCCCTGTCCAATCTTAATCTCGACAGCTGCGCCAGCGTGCAAATAGTTGGGGTGAACGCCGAAGCGGCCTGAAGCCACTTGCACGATGGTGTGTTCGCCGTACTTGTACAGGCTTGGGTCTAGACCGCCTTCGCCCGTGTTGAAGTAGGTGCCGGCTCGCGTTGCCGCACGCGCCAACGATTCGTGCACGTTCAGGCTTATGGCGCCGTAGCTCATGGCTGAGAACATAATCGGCGTCTCCAGCGTCAACTGCGGAGCCAGCTGAGTCGTCAGCTCTATATCGCCGTTCGCGTACTGCATCTGCAAGGCATCGGGCTTCGGACCCAGATAGGTGCGGATTTCCATCGGCTCCCGCAACGGGTCAATCGACGGGTTTGTCACCTGGCTTGCGTTCACCAGCAGTCTGTCCCAGTAGGTTAGCTGCGGTTTGTCGCAGCCCATGCCAGTCAGGATGACGCCGCCTGTTTCTGCCTGTTTCTTGATGTCTTTGATGACTTCGGCTGTGAGGTTTGCGTTGTCGCGGTAGGCGGTCGGGTTCTTCCGGATAGACAGCGCATGTGTTGGGCAGAAGGTGACGCATCGCTGGCAGTTTACGCAATTCTCGTCTTTGCTGCGGACGACGTCGTCTTCAGCGTCGTAGCTGTGGGTTTCGTAGGTGCACTGGTTTACGCAGACCTTGCATCGAATGCATTTTTCCTCGTCGCGTTCCACGATGTACTCTGGGGGCAGATAGCTCTTCATTACTGCGCAACCCCCGTTCTCGCCTGCAGCTCAACTTGCCTTCTGCCGCCGACTCTGCCAATCATAGGTTCGCCGCCTCGGGGCGCCCAAAGGCTATCCAGCGTAGGCGAAACCAGCCGGATGGCTGATTCCTCGCTGGACAAGTACATCGTGTCGCCCTTGGTTGCCGCAATCATCGGACGTAGCTTAATCCTGTCGGTCAAGCCAATCATCTCGCCGTGGTGTGCCACAATGATGCTGAACGGTCCATTCATCAGCAGGCTGCCGTAGGTTTGACGCAGGGCTTTGAAGACCAGTTTCTTCTTCGGTTCCATTTGGTCGATTTCGCTCCAGAACGGCGCCGCCAAGATCTGCGCAACCACCTCAATCGGCAAACGCTGCCGGCGCATAAGCAAATCCACTGCATACGCCAGCACCTCAGTGTCTGTTTGCAGGGTGCACTTGTACCCGTACATTTCGAGGTAGCGGCGGTTGATGCCGTAGCTAGACAGCTCACCGTTGTGCACGACGGTCCAATCAAGGATGTTGAACGGGTGCGCGCCGCCCCACCAGCCCGGCGTATTCGTCGGGAACCTGCCGTGACAGCTCCACAGGTAGCCCTGGTAGTCTTCGAGGCAATAGTAGTCTGCGATGTCCTCGGGGAAGCCGACGCCCTTGAACACGCCCATGTCTTTGCCGCTGCTGAACACGAAAGCCCTGCCCGTCTCCGTGTTGATGCGCATGACGGCTTCGGTGACGCAGTCGTCGCCGGTTCGAGTTTCGAGAGATGCCTGTTTGGGTTCAACGAAGTACCGCCAGAGAAGCGGTGGGTCAGCCACGTTGGCGGGCTTGGTTTGCATTTCCTCGTTGTAGATTATGTTAAAACGCGAAGCCAAAGTGCGATCAGTGCGCTCTTTCGCGTCGCGGCTCAGGTACATCACGTGGAAGGCGTAGTAGTCCTTGAAGTCCGGGTAGATGCCGTAAACGGCGTAGCCGCCGCCCAAGCCGTTACTGCGCTCGTGCATGTTGCTTATGGCTTTTACAGGGTCCTTGGAGCCGAAGCGCCTGCCTTCCAAGCTCATCATGCCGAATATGCTGCAGCCCGCGAAGTCTTTGTCGCTGCCGAACGGGTTGATTATCGTCCTGTCTTGCTCATTCATGCTCAGTCACCTATGTTCATCTTGTTCCGAATGGACGCGGGCAGCGTGGCGAGGCTGAAGCCGTCGGCGAGGAGTTCGTGCTTGAACCGTTTCACGTTGACACGGTTCTTCATTAGGTGGAAGAATATGCCTGCGCGTTCGATGTCGTTGACAAGGGTTAGCCCGATGATGACATTGTCCTTTAAGACAAGCTTCTTGTAAACGGCTTTCTGGGCGCTGTGCGCGGTGAGGATTTCGAGCGACGGGTCTTCCTTAGGATTAGCTAAGCCGACGGAGACGATGGGGATGCCGAAGTACTTGAGCGAACTCATGCTCGTGCCTCCCGAGTAGTCCGTCTTCTTGCCCGCCATGTTGTAGCCCGCCACCCTGCCCTCAAGCACAGCGAGCGGCCACAGCGGCAGCAGGCGATTCTGGCCCAGAACGAAGTCGTAAGCCTCCGCTACATCGCCACCCGCGTACACATCGGGCACGCTCGTGCGCATGTGGCTGTCCACGACTATGCCGCGATTTGTCTTCACGTCCGTGCCTGTGACGAGTTCGGTGCGCGGGACGACGCCGATGGCCACGACAACGAGGTCGCACGGCATCTTCTCGCCCTTGGTCAGGACTACGCCGCCGACTTCGCGGTCGTTCTCGGGCTTGCCAACTATGCACTGGACCGATTGACCTGTAACTATGCTGACGCCTGCCTTGCGGACCACGTCGGCGACGATGTCTGAGGCTTGGGCATCGAGGAGGAGGCTGAGGATTCTGTCCTGCAGTTCGACGAGAGTGACTTGGAGCCCGCGCTTGACGAGGGCTTCGGTGACGCTTATGCCGATGAGGCCTGCGCCGATGACGACGGCTTTCCCTGCGTGCTTCTCGACTGTTCTTGCGGCCAAGGCTTCGGCGTCGTGGATGTTTGTGAACGTGTACACGCCTTCTTTGTCTGAGCCTTCCATCTTGGGGACGAAGGGTTTGCCGCCTGTGGCGATGAGCAGCCGCTCGTATGCTATTTTGTCGCCTGTCTCAAGCGAGACGGTGCGTTCCTCCGTGTTCAAGCAGATGGCTTTCTTGCCCGTGAGGGTTTGGACTTCGTTCTTCTGCCAGAACTCGTCGTCTCTGGTCTTCATCTTCTGCAGGTCTGCTTTGCCGCTGACGTAGTCGGAAATCATCGGACGCGAGTAGTGCGGGCACTGTTCTTCGGATATGACTGTGATTGTGCCGACTGGGTCGACTTCGCGGATGGCTTCCACCGCGCCTATGCCGGCGGCGCAGGCGCCTACGATGACGTATTTTGGCATTAGGGTTTCACCTGTTTGCATTCGAGGGCGCCGTTGGGGCAGTTGGCGACGCAGGCTGGCGTGTCCAGTTCGGTGCACTGGTCGCACTTGGCGACCACTTTGCCGTTGAGGTCGATTTTGATGGCGCCGTAGGGGCAGACCATGACGCAGGTCCAGCAGCCCATGCACTTCTCAGCGTTGTGCGTGACCAACCCTGTTTCTTCGTCGCGATGCATGGCGCCCGTAAGGCATGCCGCGGCGCAGGGCGCGTCCTCGCAGTGTCGGCACTGGATGGCGAAGCTGACGGGTTTGTTCATTTCGAGCCTTATGCGGCTAATGGGTTTGGGGGCTTCGCGGTTGTACGCCTTCACAATGTCTTTTGACTTGGAGTGCTGCACGGTGCAGTAGACCTCGCAGAGACCACAGCCCATGCAGGCTTCTTGTTTGGCGACTATTCTCTTCATTAACTTAGTTCCTCATTTCTTGCGCAGCGTGCGCAATTGACCGTTAACGAGCTGGAAATCTATGTTTTTTGTCTTTGACATGAGGTTTTCTATAAATAGTTGTTCGGTTACTTCTTTCTTGTTTGTACAAGTGTGCTGGAGCATGATTTGCACCTTTTCTTCAGCTTGCAGCCCATTTTATTAGCATGTTTTCTATATAACCGTAGTGAAAATCATTTATATGTAAGGGAATGATGTATAGTATATACATGAATCGTATACACGGGTGACTCTTCATGGCAGAGAAAGACCTCGGATACCGACGCGTCCAATGCACGGGCAGAGGCAGTTACATCATCAGCCTCCCGAAGGAGTGGGTGCAGGACATCGGGCTGAAACGCGGAAGCGAAATCGCCTTCAACCTGCAAGCCGACTCCTCGCTCAGTCTCGTGCCGCGCAAAATCATGGAGAAGAAGGCAGAAGAGAGCGCATCCAAGCTGAAGGAGTATTACATCAGCGTCGACCCTGAGGAAGACATTCAGTCCACGCTGCGGCTGATTCAGGCTCTTTACGTCATCAGCGCCGACATCATACGCATACACTTCAAAGGAAACGTCGACTCCTCCAAGTGCAAGGCAACTGTCAAGAACTTCGCGAAAGACACTTTTCTGGGCTCCGAAGTCATCGACGAGACCGACGACGAAATCACCCTGCAAATCCTCATAAAGCACTCCGAGTTTCCCATCGAAAAAGCCGTCAGGCGCATGGTCATCATAGCGCTCTCAGCCAACAGGGAAGCCGTCTCAGCCCTGAAGAACCCTGACAGGGCACTTTTCCAAAGCGTGATAAATGCGCACCACGACGTGAATCGACTGGGATTGTACGCCGTCCGCCAGCTGAAGTTCGGCATCGAACACGGCATGTTCCGGGAACTGGGCTTCAGGACTCCGAAGGAGTTCCTCCTGTACCGCATCATCGTCAACGACATCAAAAACATCGGTGAGGACGCCGTCAACATAGTCAACAACCTCGCCACATTCAGCAAGCTCGTGGAGGACCAAGTGCTGTTCATCAAGGAGCCGATAGACGAGGAAGTCTACTCGCAGATGCTCAGCTTCAACACGCTGGCGCACCAGCTGTTCGAGGATGTGGCGAAAGCCATGTTCAAACGAGACTACAACGACGCCGAGAAACTCATACCCAAACGCGAATCCTACGTGACCCTGGAGAACGACCTCATCAGGCTGATGAGCAGCAAGAAGCTCGACCCAAACATCTCCGCCATCCTCAGGCTGGTCATGGACAGCTCAAGACGTATACTAGACTATGGGAAGGACATTGCTGAGTTGACGCTGAACCGCACGGTGGAAGAACTCTGCGCCTCCTTCGCCGTTAGATAGAAGGCCAAAAAACCGAACTATCGGCGGCAAACGAAAAAAAAGAAAGAAAGGAAGTTGTTTTTCGACGTTTACTTTCGTCTTCGGAGCACTATAGCTGCTGCTGCGGCAACCACAATGATGGCAACTGCGACGCCTGCGATGATGTACATCTCAGTCGGCGCTGGCTGTTCTGGTGGCGGTGCAACGCTTGGCGAAGCGGTAACTGGCGGAGGTGTGGGTGTGGCTGTCACTGGCGGCGGTGTCTGAGTTGCTGGCGGTTGTGTTGGAGGTGGAGCAACCGACCCTGCGGGTGCTGCTGGACCTACCGCGAGGTAGGCGGAGTTGGATGAGCCATAGTAGCTGTTGCTGCCTTCGAACGAGGCTTCGACGTAGTATGTACCTTCGACGGGTGGCGTCCAAGTGATTCCAAAGTTTCCGTAGGCGTCGGTGGTTGTTGTGCCGATGTTCTGCTGGTTGCCGTTGGGGTCGTAGGCGATGAGTTTCACGGTCACGCCTGTGGCGTCTGCTGGCTTGGGCTTCTGCATGTACACGTACTCCATCCACGCTGCCATGCTAGCGTCGGAAATCGCTGGACTGCCTTTCGCGCCTGCTGACTGGTCAGTGACTGTACCTGTGATGAGAACACCTGTCCCCTTGGGAACGACGGTTTGTGGCGCTGAGACTGTGGTGGCGCTGGGTCCTTTGCCGATTGCGTACAGCGAATTGTCGTAGTAGTTGTAGTACGTTAACACGCCGTCTGCAAGAGCCGCGGTAGAAGTGCCTGTGCCGCCGGTTTGACCAGACCAGCTCAGCATCTTGTAGATTTCTTGACCGGTGAAAGCGTCGATGCAGTAGATGCAGTTACCCCTGTACAGTGGGTCATTGGGCGAGTGTTCATTGTTGAAGGCGTAGACCTTTCCGTCAGCAATTGCAGCTAAGAATATGGGTCTCAGTCCCCATGGGGTGTCAAGTCCGCTGTTTGTGTTGTTGTACTTCCAAACCAGATTTCCGTTCTTGGTGTCGATGCAGAGTAGTTCTCCGCCGAAGCCTTGCACGTACAGATTGCCATAAGCTAAGGCGCCTCTCTGTCCGCCACCTTCACCACTGCCATAGTATTGATAGGCACGAACGGGTATGTTTGTGGGTCCCCACATCAGGTTGCCTGTGTCGAGGCTGTAGCCTATGAACTGCATGGTTTCCACATCAGACATTATGAACATGCGGTTCGTAATGTCAATCGGCAGGGTCAAGAATCTCCGGGTGAGGTTTCCTGATGGCGCTGGATAGCTTTGTTTCCAAAGCAGCTGACCTCTGGTTGCTGGTTTGTCGCTTATCGCCCACAGCGTGAATGGGTCGGGAGTGAACTTGTCGCCTACACCTGCTGACACTGCGCTGCTTCTGCCGAGGATTACGTCTCCTGGGATGACTTGCACGATTGCTGGGTTAGCGTTTCCTGTCAAGTCCGCGGTTATGGTCACGTTCCATGTGTAAGCGTTGCCCATGTTCACGGTCTTTCCGTCAGGTCTCCATTGCCAGGCGTTGGTTCCGGTTCCTAGGCTTAGGTGCAGTCCCTGCTGCTCGGCGGTGTTGTTCCATAAACTCAGCCATCCGCTTCTTGTCGCAGTGTTGTAGTTAAGCACATAGTTCACTATCTCGCCTCTGTTGGTGTACACTTGACTTCCTCCGGCCACGTTTGTCTCGTTGAATACCCATTTGCCAGTGTAGGCGTCGAAGGCCTGCCAAGTGGTGACGCCTCCAGCGGATGAAGACTGCCACAGTAAGCCACCTACGCCGCCGTGTTGGTTAGGTGACTCGTACTCATAGATTTGGCCGAAGGAGGGCGCTGGAATGGATGGTGCGGCGCTGGAGTTTGAAATTGAGGTATTCATTGCTGTGCTGTAGTATGCATTTATGTCATCGCGGTGCCAGAGAACTTCACCCGTCTTCAAGTCAAGGCAGGTGTAGCCGCCGCCTGTATTTGAGTGGCCGAGCGTCTCCGCGAAGTAGATTCTTCCGCCCAAGATGATTGAATTGGCGTATCTGCCTTCGTATGAGCCGCCTGAGTAGAAACCAGCGTCAGGGACATAACTGTCTTTGTACCCAGAAATCAGAGGCCAATTGCCTCCGACAACTCCTCCAAACTCTATGGGTCTCTTCCACAGGATGTGAGGACTGCTGGGTCCTGAGCCAGTTTGCCAGAGGTTGTAGCCGCCAGTTTGGGCTCCGCGTAGCCAGTTTGACGAAATGCTAGACCAACGAACGTTGTCAGCTGATATCGGTCTGGTCCAGAAGTCTGTTGGAAGTGGGTACTCCTCAACTGGAGCGATCTGCTGCTGCTGAACCGTGAGAGCCACTGTGGTGCTGCTGGGCAGAAACGTGTCGTTGACGTAGGGGCTGGGGGAGCCAGGAAGACCGTTGGTCGGGTTGTACAGCGATAATACCTGCCCTGAGTAGTCGAACTTGAACATGTACGTGCCAAGCTGATCAACCGTATACAGCGTATACGTCGAGCCAGTAGGGTCAGAAATGAACGGACCAAGCTTTGTTGTCGTCTGGTCGGGCTTTGTGACGGTGATTGTGAAGTCGTGCCACCTGTCGCCTGCATTTCCAGCTGCTGTCGGTGGAGCAGCGTGAAGCCACATGACGAGGAAGACGGTTTGCCCAATGCCTACGGGGTTGGGTGTGACTGCGAGGTAAGCATATGTTGGTATACTTATCGGAGGCGTGCTTGAGCTTGCGGTCGGTAGAACTGCGAATATTCCTACGGTCAGTATTAGAGTTAAAGCCATGGTATAGAAGGCTTTGTTTTCACTAATTTTGTTTAACACTATTGATTCTCTCTCCTATTTTTTAGTTCGCTGGACTAAAATGAAAGCGAAACAACATTTTAACCTTTTCCCAAAGGGCGCAGCCCTGCCTTTCTTGTGAAATAACAGAGGGCAAGCAGAACTGTGACCAGCGAAGAAGCAGAGATTCTGAGAATTACCCCCAGCAAAACCGAGGCAAGAATAAGAAGACCGCCCTACACGGTGCTGCTGCAGACTTGCGCGCAAAACAAGCCTGATTTCATCGAAAAAGACGTTAAACGCTGAATTTTCTTTTCCGAAACCTAAAATAACTACGCAAAATAGCTATAGACACCTGAGGAAAACCCGTGTCGTCCATCATCGAAGACCTCATCGCACGCAAAGTCTTCAACAACCGCGGAGAAGAAACCATCGAAGTCGACGTAATCACCACCGCAGGCTTCGGCAGAGCAGCCGCACCAGCAGGCAAAAGCCGCGGAAAAACTGAAGTCACCTACTACCCCACAGGCGGCGTAGAAGCAGCCATAAAGAAGGCTGACGAACTCATCGCCCCAGAACTCGCAGGACTCAACGCCGACTTCCAAGAAGAAATCGACAACACCCTCCATGAGATTGACGGCACGACAAACTTCAAGAACATAGGCGGAAACACCGCATTTGCCGTCTCACTCGCGAACGCTGAGGCAGCAGCCAACTCGCACAGCCTGTTGCTCTTTCAGTTTCTCGGCGGAACCACCGCGAACACGCTGCCGTACCCACTGGGCAACTGCATCTCAGGTGGACAGCACGCAAGGGGCAGAGCACCCGACATCCAAGAGTTCCTCGCCTTGCCCTACGGCGCAGAAACCTTCCTCGAAGCCGCAACCGCCAACGTGCAGGTCCACACCAAAGTCGCGGAAGCGCTCAGGAAGAAGGACAAAACCTTCAACGCCGGCAAGAGCGACGAGGGAGCATGGATAGCCAACATCTCGGGCGAAGACGCTTTCGAAATCATGACGAAAGCCTGCGAAGAAGTGGGCAACGAGATGGACTTCGAATGCAGCTTCGGCGTGGACGTGGCATCCTCCTCGCTGTGGAACGCGAAAGAGGAAGTTTACGACTACCAGAGCGAAGGCGTGAAGCGCGACACCGGCGAGCAACTTGACTACGTCAGGGAACTCATCGAGAAATACCGACTCACGTACGTGGAAGACGCGTTTCACGAGGAAGACTTCAAGAGCTTCGCCGAACTAACGCGGAAAACCCGCAACTGCCTCATCTGCGGCGACGACCTGTTCACCACGAACAACGAACGCCTCATCCAAGGAATCAAAGTCGTCGCCGCAAACGCCATCATCATCAAAGTCAACCAAATCGGCACCCTCACAGACGCGTTGGAAACCATCCAAAACGCGCAACGCAACGGCTACAGCTGCGTAATGTCGCACCGAAGTGGCGACACGACAGACTGGCACATCGCCCACCTCGCCGTTGCCTTCGGCTGCCCAGTCATCAAAACCGGAGTCGTCGAGGGCGCACGCGTCGCCAAACTGAACGAGCTCATGCGCATCGAGCATTTCCTGAGCAACCGAGCCAAAATGGCTGACCTAAAAATCTAACAGTCATGGAGTGAAAAAACATTGTCAGAAGACGAAACAAAAACAAATCCACCCCCTGAAACTGAGCCCAAACCCGAAGAGGCACAGGAAAGTAAGGTTGTGGAAACAGAAACAGAAGAACAAAAACCAGAACCCCAGCCTGCACAAGAAACCCCACCCGCACCGCAGGAAGCACCCGTCCCAGAGGGCGAGGAGCTGCTGCTGCCGCGGGACACGTTGTTGTCGGCAGGCATCCACATCGGGACTAGGATGAAAACCCGAGACATGGAACCCTTCATCTACCGCGTCAGACCCGACGGACTGTTCGTGCTGGACGTGAAGAAAACCGATGACCGAATCCGCGTCGCAGGAAGATTCCTCGCCCGATTCGACCCGCCCAAAGTCGCGGTTGCAGCAACTCGGCTCTACGCGCATGAGCCCGTGAAGAAGTTCTGCGAGCTGACAGGCGCGACCCCGCTGATTGGCAGGTTCATCCCGGGCATGCTAAGCAACCCGCTGTACCCGAACCGCGTGGACCCTGAAGTCATCATAGTTTCAGACCCACGCGCAGACGCTCAAGCCGTCAAAGAAGCCTCAGAAGTCGGCATCCCCATCGTGGCGCTGTGCAGCACAGACAACGAGTTCGCAGGCGTCGACCTAGTGATTCCGACGAACAACAAGGGCAGACGCGCACTAGCCATAATCTTCTGGCTCCTCGCGAGACAAGTGCAGCGCGAACGCGGAGAACTGCCAGCCGACCAGAACCCGAAAGTCACCATCGAAGACTTCGAGGCAAAAATCAGCCGGGAGGAAGAGGAGGAAACCTAAACCTTGGCGCACGTTCGGCGTCCAGTCGTAGCGGGAACGTTCTACGAGGGCGATGCCGAAGCGCTCAGGGCACAGGTCGAATCCTGTTTTCTTCACCCCTTTGGTCCAGGCAAGATTCCGAAAGTGAACGCGCAGGGTCCCAGACACGTTCTGGGGCTGGTTTGCCCGCACGCGGGCTACGTCTACAGTGGTCCCGTGGCGGCGAACGCCTTTTTTGCCTTGGCTTCAGACGGGAAACCCGATACAGTAGTCGTTCTGGGTCCAAACCACACGGGCTACGGCAGCGCTCTTTCGATCATGAAAGAGGGCGCGTGGCGCACCCCGCTGGGCGACGTGGAAGTGGACAAAACAGTTGCGGAAGAAATTCTGAGCGAGACAAAGGCGCTGGACATCGACGACGCGGCGCACAGGCGCGAGCACAGCATCGAAGTTCAACTGCCATTCCTCCAGTACCTCTACGGCAACAAGTTCCGTTTCGTACCCATCTGCTTCCTGATGCAGGACCTGGAAAGCGCGGTGGAAATCGGCAGGGCGCTGGCGGAAGCACTCGCCGAGAGGAACGCCGTAGTCGTAGCGTCCTCAGATTTCACGCACTACGAGACGCAGGCAAGCGTTAACCGCAAAGACGCTGCCGCGCTGAAGGCTGTGGAAGCGCTGGACGAGAAGCAGTTCTACGACGTTCTGGAGTCGCTGAACGTTTCCGCCTGCGGGTACGCCCCGATTGCAGCGCTGATTACCTACGCGAAAGCCTTGGGCGCAGACAAAGCGGATTTGCTGAGCCACAGGACGAGCGGAGACATCACAGGCGACCATTCCAGCGTGGTCGGATACGCAGCAGTCGCTATCCACAAACGCTAACGCGTGCAGCCCTCAGTCCAAGTCCAACTTGAGCCATTGCCTTTCATTATGTGAATATGCTTAAATCTGTGCGTTCACATAATTACGTGCATGGCAAACATAACAATCTCCATCCCCAAAGAACTTCGCGAAAGAATGAAGCGGCATTCTGAAGTCAAATGGAGCGAAGTAGTCCGCAACGCCTTGACGAACTATGTTGAGCGCTTAGAAACAGCCGAAGGCGAATCCATCTCAGCCAAGGAGCTTGCCACAAGACTGAAACGAAGAGGCGTGGACGTCTCTGACATTCCGTTGGAAAAGGCGATAGAGCACTACGAGGAAGGGAGGAAACTGGAACGGGAGAGACTCTCTTCGACACAAACCAGCTCATAAGCTTCCTCAAGAGCGGCAGGCGCAGCGTGAACGCCTCCACCACAATTTTCAACATAGTAGAATTCCCCCAAGCACTCAACCTCACTGAGCTGGAGATAGTCTATCCGACATTCGAAGACTATGAAGAAAGCCTCGACATCTCCGCTGCCCTGCTCCGAAAAGGCACTCCCATGCCCGCGGTGTATATAATGATTGCGGCGATGTGTATTCGAAGAGACCTGACGCTCAGCACCAGAGACAAGCACTTTGTCAACATAAAAGCCGTGAGAACAAGCTTCAATCTGCAATTGACCAAGTGAACCCTGCGAAAGGACTTGCTGTTCAGCAGATGCTTCAGCAAAAGGTCTCTGTGAACAGTGATTGTCTTGCCTCTGCCCCTTCTTGATTCAAGCGTTCCCGGACGCGCTCACCCGCAGCGAGCCCTCAGGCGGATTCCTTCATGCGAGGACATACTCAGAGAGCTAAAGCCGCTTTGAACACGAACGTAGTAAGCACGGCTTGGTCGCGGGCTACGTTATTCAGAGACAATCGGAGCAGCAGAACAGAACTGACTGTTTTCTCCAAGAAATCTAAATAGTAGAACCAGAAGAATACCCGTAGGCAATGGGTGAAGCTCGATGGCTGAATTCGACATAACCGTAATAGTCATCATAACCAACACGCTGGTGGTCCTCGCCACCTTCATAGCCACACTCTACCGCATAAAAATCGAGCGCGACCAAATACAAACGGTCAAGAAAAACGTCCAGGCCAGAGAGTGCCTCGAGAACTTCCGCAAATACATCAAAGCCGAACGCAACACCATCAGCAACATGAACCAACGTGAGCTGAAAGAGTTCCTCGACTATTTAGAGAAACTCGGAGAATGCTGACCAAACGCTCGAAGCCTCATGTCTTGAAACGCAACGCGCCGAAAAACAATGTTTTTATCCAAATCAACTTTATACCTATTTCTCCAAGGTGCAACGCACATGGGTAGAGGTTCAGGTTACGGGAAAGTCATCCTGTTCGGCGAACACTTCGTCGTCCACGGCGTCCCCGGCATCGTCTCAGCCATCGACTCAACCACAGACGCCGAAGTCAAAAAAGCCGAAACAGGCATCACAATCCAGGACGCGAGGAAAACCGCCAAGGGCTACAGCGAAGAGAAACGCCTGCAGCAGCTCGAATCCATAGACCGCATGCTCAAAGCCATGGGCATCGACCCCAAGACGCCGCTGAGCATATGGATCGGCGGCACGCTTCCAGGCTTCAGCGGACTCGGCGCTTCGGCGGCAAGCAGCGTCGCCATAGCCAGGGCAATCGCGCAGGAGCTGGGCATGACACTTCCGGACGAGAAGATTAATCAAGCCGCCTACGAGGCGGAGAAGGCATATGCTGGGAACCCGTCGGGCATAGACAACACCGCCGCGACGTACGGCGGACTCCTCTGGTTCCAGAAAAACACGAAAGGCGGACCCGACAACATCCAGAGACTCCGCATCCGCAAACCCGTGGAAATCGTCATCGGCAGCACAGGCAAAGTCGCCAACACCAAAGCCATGGTGGAGGGCGTCGCCGAACGCAGAAGGTTCAACCTGCAGAAGTACGACCCCATCTTCCTGCAGGCAGAAGCCCTAGCCATCGCAGGCAAGAAAGCACTCCTGGACTACGACCTCAAGAAGGTGGGTGAACTCATGAACGAGAACCACAGGCTGCTGCAGGAAATCGAAGTGTCCAGCAAAGAACTCGACTTGCTCGTTGACCTCTCCAGAAAGCAAGGCGCCTACGGAGCAAAGCTGACGGGCGGCGGAGGAGGAGGCTGCATGGTCGCGCTCACACCAAGCAGTGCGCTGCAGGAGAAAGTTGCCAGGGCAATGGAACAGCAGGGCTTCGAAGTGCTCAGGACGAAGATAGGCGTGCAAAAGCTATAAACCTCAATCCGGGATACTTGAAAGCGAGGTCGAACGCACATGGGCTTCAGAACATTCATCGAAACGCTCAGGCAAAACGGTGAACTAACCCGCATAACCAAACCCGTTTCCACGGAGTACGAAATCGCCAGCCTCATCGAGGCCTTGGGCGAAAAACCCGTCCTCTTCGAGAACGTCAAGGAAACCTACATGCCTGTTGTCGCCGGTTTGGTTTCTTCCAAAGACCTCATCGCCCGAGCCATAGGCGTGGGCAAGCAGGAGTTGTTGCCGAAACTGTCCGTGGCAATCGAGAAACCGGTTGCGCCTAGGCTGGTCGAGAAGGCGGAGTGCCAAGAACTCGTGGAACGAGACGTGGACCTCACCAAGCTGCCGATCATGAAGTTCACGGAGAAGGACGGCGGCGGATACATCGACAGCGCCGTCGCCATCGTCAAAGACCCCGAAACGCACAGCCGAAATATGTGCTTTCACCGCCTCATGCTCAAAGACGGGAATCACTTCGTCGCCCGCATCGTCGAGGACCGCGGCACCGACAGCATCCTGAAGAAGACAGGCGGAGAACTCGACGTGGCATTCTGCATCGGCAACAGCACCGCCGTGCTCTTGGCTGCCGCCACTTCGCTGCCTAAGGGCGTGGACGAGCTGGGCATGGCAAACGCCTTGGAACCCACAGACATAGTCAGGAGCAAAACCGTCGACGTGGAAGTTCCCGCGGACTGTGAAATCGTCTTGGAAGGCAGATTCACTAAAGAGAAGACCGCCGAGGGGCCGTTCCTTGACTTGACGGGCATCGTGGACCGCGTTCGCCAGCAACCCGTCATAGAAATCAAGTGCATCACCCGCAGGCAAAGCCCCATCTTCCAGACGTTCTTAGCAGGCAGGAACGAGCACAAGTTTCTCATGGGCATGCCCAAGGAACCAACCATCTTTAACGAGGTCAACAAAGTCTGCCAATGCAAGGACGTGTACATCACACCCGGAGGCTGCAGCTGGCTCCACGCCGTCGTCCAAATCCGCAAGCAGAACCCTGATGACGGCAAGAAAGCCATAGCCGCCGCCTTCGCGGGACACCACTCGCTCAAGCACTGCGTCGTCGTTGACGAAGACATAAACATCTACGACCCGCAGGACGTGGAGTGGGCGATAGCCACCAGGTTCCAAGCGGACAAAAACGCCGTCATCCTCAGCAACCAGCCCGGCAGCTCGCTGGACCCGTCGGGTGACCTGTCGGAAGGCAAGAAAGCCACCACCGCCAAGGCGGGCTTGGACGCCACCATACCAACCTCAGCCACTGGGAAAGGTTTCAAGAAAGAGCAGTACCGAAAAATCGACCTCAACAAATACCTCTGAGTAGACTTAACCATGACGTACAGGGCATACATGCAAAACATCGAAGCCAAAACCGGCAAGTCAGCAGAGGACTTCTGGAGAATAGCCAACGAAAAAGGCTTCATAAAAGAAGGCAAGATCGTGGCAACTCACGCGCAGCTCCTGAAATGGCTAAAATCCGACATCGGACTGGGGCACGTGCACGCAAACTTCATCATAGCCTATTTGCGTCTGCGGACGAATGACCCCAGAATCAGCGAAAAAATGAGAACCTGGGCTTACAGCACAGGATACAAAGGCAGGGAACAAACATGAACTTGACCAAAGAAGAACAGCGCATGCTCGACGGTGAGGACGGCTACGCCGTCCGCAAGAGCATGGAAATACTTGTGGCGCTGGGCGACATCTACGGCGCCCAAAGCCTCATCAAAGTCGGCAGCGTCCAAGTGGCAGGCGTGAGCTACCACAACCTGGGCGACGCAGGCTTAGAATTCCTCAACGAGCTCGCGAAGGATGGCAGGGTCCGCGTTCTCACCACGCTGAACCCGGCGGGTATGGATTTGGAAAACTGGCGCAACCTTGGCATAAGCCCGGACTTCGCCGCGAAACAGAACCTGGTTATCGACGCGTTCGAGCGGATGGGCATACTTGTCAGCTGCACCTGCACGCCCTACCTGATAGGGAACCTGCCGCGGTACGGCGAACACATCGCCTGGAGCGAAAGCAGCGCCGTCACCTTCGCAAACTCTGTCTTAGGTGCGAAGACGAATCGGGAAGGCGGACCCTCAGCGCTGGCAGCGGCGTTCGTGGGCAAAACTCCAGCCTACGGCCTGCATCTGGACCAGAACCGCAAGCCCGAAATCCACGTCCAAGTCAACGCGCAACTCACCAAATTGTCGGACTGGGGCGCCCTCGGCTATGCCGTCGGCAAGAAGGCGGAGAACAAAATCGCCTACCTCACGGGCATCGCGGAGGCGGAGGTGGACGAGCTGAAGTCTTTCTGCGCCTCAGTCGTCACGTACGGTGCTAAGCCGCTGTTCTACATCCGAGGCATCACGCCCGGCTCCGAAACCGTCCAGCCACCCAAAGAAACAATCAGCGTCGAGCAGGCGGACATCAAGAACGCTTACGAGAGCATAAACGACGAAGTCAGCGACATAGACTTCGTGTGCGTCGGCTGCCCCCACTGCAGCATCAAAGAAATCGAGCAAATCGCCAACCTCCTCCAAGGCAAAAAAGTGGCAAGCACTTCGGAACTGTGGGTCGCCACCTCCCGGACAGCGAAGCAGCTGGCGGACAAACGCGGCTACACACAGGCTATCGAGGCGGCGGGCGGCAAATTCGCCTGCGATACCTGCATGGCGGTCGCTCCACTCAAGGGCAGGTTCAAAGCGCTAGCGACGACATCGGCGAAGGGCTGTTTCTACTCACGTCAGAATCTCATGAAAACGAAAATGGGAAGCATAGAAGAATGCATCAACGCGGCGGTGACTGGAAAATGGAACAGCTAAGAGGCAGGATAATCTACAAGGGCAAGGCGGAAGGCGAAGCCCTCGTCACATCGCAGCCCATTTCCTTCTACGGTGGAGTGGACCCGAACACGGGCGTCGTCATCGAGAAGGGACACGAGCTGCAGGGCGTCAGCGTCAAGGGCAGAATCCTCGTTTTTCCGCAGGGCAAAGGCTCCACCGTCGGCTCGTACACGCTTTACCGCATGAAGAAGAATGGCACCGCACCTGCAGGCATGATAAACCGAGAATGCGAGACAATCGTGGCGGTCGGCGCCATCATCAGCGAAATCCCCACCGTGGACAAAATCGACATAAGCAAGGTCAAGACAGGCAATAGAGTCCTGATAGAAAACGCCACAGTCAGCATACTCTGAGTTACTGCAAGTCTAAGCCCATCTCGTCTTTGTTTCCCCTATCTGTTTCAAGTGCTTGTCGTCAGTTAACA
Source organism: Bathyarchaeia archaeon (assembly GCA_041946875.1). GTDB lineage: Archaea > Thermoproteota > Bathyarchaeia > Bathyarchaeales > Bathycorpusculaceae > JADGNF01. Next base: position 16,167 of record JBHGBG010000021.1, on the reverse strand, counting down.
CAAACTCTGAGAAAGTAACAATCGCCGTCGCCGCTATGATAGCATCCACTGTGGGCAACTCAGTATATTTGCATCGCAGTCTCGCAGCTTCTACTGCAATAGAAGTATCAAGATTCACAACATTCAAGTTCAGTTTAAGCAAAGCGCCAATTCTCGCGTCCGCTGCCTGTTTCCCGTTTTTCCCCATTTGATGTTTGTAAAATTCAAGTATGACAACCGAGGGAACAATGCCGAAACTTCCTTCTCTAATGAGCGTTTGAAGAGTTCGGCTTGCCCATTTCCTAAAATCATCATCAACACTTTCAATGCTTGAGATCAAGAACCGTGTGTCGATGACAGCTCTCATTTAGTATCTGTCGTCCGCTCTCATTCTGTCCAGCTCTTCCAATGACTTTCGTAGGTCAATCTTACCCGCGTCAGCGCCAATTAGGTCAAAGAAACTTGGAATGACTTTCAGAATTATTCCCGATGGGGAATCTTCGAAGGCTATTGTTGTGCCTTCCTTTATCCCATATTTACGTCTGAGTGCAATCGGTATCGTTACTTGTCCTTTGCGGGTCACCGACACAGTTTCAGGCAACGCGTTGGCGACGGTGTCAACTGTGGATGCGACTTCAGTCTCCATGGTTAAACCTCGCTCTTCTGGTATTACTCAATGCGTCAGTACAACATATTGTTTGTGGTCGAAAGCACACTCCATACAGCGACGATAATTCTCCCGTGGCAATCTACGTTTCTCCCATTGCATCTTGGCTTCCGCCAAGTCAGCCAAGTCAGTATGTTTCTGGTAATCCTTTTCAATAAGTGCTCCATATTCCTTGTTGAAGGCGCCCCACTTGAGCGAAGCAAAACCCATTGTCCTCAAAATCGGCGGCTCCGCCATAACCGACAAGAGCGGCGAGCTCGCCGCCAAAACCGAAGTCATCAACCGCCTGGCAGAAGAGATCAAGCGCGCAGACCTCGACAACCTCATCATCGTGCACGGCGGCGGAAGCTTCGGCCACCCGACCGCGCAGAAGTGGAACCTGAAGGAAGGCTACAAAGAGCCGGGCCAGAAGCTGGGTTTCGCCGAGACGCATCACGTCATGACCGTACTTAATGGTTTGATTATGGATGCGCTCATCTGGCATGAAGTGCCCGCGGTCAGCTACGCGCCTTCAACGTGTTTTGTGACGGATAACGGCAGGATAAAGGGCTGCGACAGCGGAAACCTCCAGAAAATGATGCAGATGGGGTTCACGCCCGTCCTCTACGGCGACGCCGTCTTGGACGACAAGCTGGGCTTCACTGTGCTGTCGGGCGATCAGCTGGTGGCTTACTTGGCCATCCAGTTCAAGGCAGAAAAGATAGTCATAGGCGTCGACACCGACGGACTGTACGATGCGGACCCGAAGACGAACCCGAACGCCAAGCCCTACAGCCACCTCACGCTGGAAGAGCTGAAGAAAGTTCACGCTAAAATGGGCAAGGCAGCGGGGACAGACGTGACGGGCGGCATGGCGGGCAAAATCGCCGAACTGATTCCCGCGGTCGAAAAGGGAATCCACGTGACAATAACGGGCGCGACGAAGGCGCAGTCCATTATGCGCGCCTTAGTGGGCAAGGACGTTTTGGGCACGGAGATAGAGAAGGCGTAGCTGTGACGAAAGAAACCCAGAAGCGCAAGGCAGACCACATCGAGAAGTGCTTGAACGAGGACGTGCAAGCCCGAGAAGCCACGACGGGCTTCGAGGACATCCACTTCATACACAGAGCCTTGCCCGAAATCAGCAAGCAGAAAATCGACCTTTCAACAGAGGTTTTTGGTCACAGATTCAACGCGCCTCTTATCGTCGGAGCCATGACAGGGGGAACCGCCGAAGCCGAGAAAATAAACGCCGCCATCGCCGAAGCAGTGGAAAAACTTCAGTTGGGCATGGGCGTCGGAAGCCAAAGGGCAGCACTGGAGGATGCCAAGTTAGCGAAAACGTTCGCGATTGCGCGCAAGAAAGCTCCGACAGCGTTCTTAATTGCCAACATAGGCGGCGTCCAGCTTGTCCACGGCTACGGACTCCGAGAAGTCAAGAAAGCCATGGACATGATTGACGCAGATGCCTTGGCGATTCACCTGAATGCGCTGCAGGAAGCGGTTCAGCCCGAAGGACAAACCAATTTTGAGGGCGTCCTCGCGAAAATCGGCGAAATCGCAGGGCAACTGGACAAGCCTGTCATCGTGAAGGAAACTGGGTCAGGCATAGCTTGGGAACAGGCGAAAAAGCTGGAAGAGGCAGGCGTGAAGGCTATTGATGTAGCCGGCGTAGGAGGAACCAGCTTCGCCGCCGTCGAGTACTACCGTACGAGAGGAAAAGAAAGCAGTTTCCAAGGGGGCTTGGGCGAAGTGTTCTGGGACTGGGGCATCCCGACCGCAGCAAGTCTTGCTGAAATCACGCAGACCACAAAGATATCAGTCATCGCTTCAGGCGGCGTAAGGAACGGCGTGGACGCGGCGAAAGCGTTGGCGCTTGGGGCGAGCCTGGCGAGTGTTTCGCAACCCGTACTCAAAGCCGCGGTCAAGGGCGCGGGTGAGACAGAAAAGATGCTTGCGCTGCTGACCGAGGAACTGAGAAACGTCATGTTTCTGACGGGCGCGGAGAACGTGCAGCGGTTGCCGACCGTGCCAGTTGTGATAGTGGGCAGAACTGCCGAGTGGCTGAAAACTCGTGGTTTCAGCGTTGAGGGTTACGCCAGGAGAGGAGCAATGTGAGCCGTGGACGTTGAGAGATTTCTTGAAGAGAAAGCGCCATTGATTGACAAGACGATTGAAAAGTACCTGCCGAGGAAATACACAAGAAACGCCGTGCTCTTCAAGGTTGACCCACCGAGATACAGCTGCAACACGGAGACGCTGAACAAGGCGCTCTCAGAGCCTATATGGGACATGCTGGACCGAGGCGGCAAACGCTGGCGCCCAGCGCTGTTCCTGCTCATCTGCGAGGCTTGCGGACGGAAGCCAGAGGACTTCTTGGATTTCGCCATAATCCCCGAAGTAGTCCACAACGGGACGCTCGTCATCGACGACTTGGAGGATGCCTCGGACTTGCGCAGGGGCAAGCCGTGTACTTACAAGGTCTTCGGAGTTGACATAGCTGTGAACGCGGGAAACGCCATGTACTACCTGCCGCTGTTGCCGCTGATTGAGAAGAAGGCTGAGTTGCCTCCGGAGAAGCTTCGGGATGTGTACGAAATCTACGTGCAGGAAATGATAAACCTCACCACGGGACAAGCCATGGACATCGCATGGCACAAAGGCTTAGCCGACGCCGACACGATAAGCGAGAAGGATTATCTGCAGATGTGCGCCTACAAGACGGGTACCCTTGCGCGGATGTCAGCCCGAATCGCCGCAGCACTCGCCTGCGCAAACAGAGAACTAATCGACAAGTTGGGACACTTTGCGGAAAGTATCGGCGTGGCGTTCCAGATGCAGGATGACATCCTGGACGTGACGGGCAAAGCTTTCGCCGCCAAGAAAGGCGGTTTGGGACAGGACATAACCGAGGGTAAACGTACGCTGCTCGTCATTCACACTCTGCGCAAGGCTGAAGCCAAGGACGGGAAGCGACTCATCCAGATTCTCAACATGCACACCTCGAACCAAGCATTACGGGACGAAGCCATCGCCATTATCCAGAAGTACAAGGCTGTCGAATACGTCAAATGCAAAGCCACCCTCATGGTGGAAGACAGCTGGAGAGAAGTCGACGCGCTCCTGCCAGCGTCAGAAGGCAAGGAAAAATTAAAAGCCTTCGCGGAATTCTTGATAAAGCGAACCATCTAACCCAACCGCGAGCGACAAGTTATGCTTGGCAGCGACAGTGAGCTTAAGGAGACCATTCGCAAAGCCGCCCTCCTGAACGCCGTGCAGCACGACGGCAAGGCGCAGGCAGGCCCGATTATCGGCAAGATTCTGGGCGAAAGAGCAGACCTCCGCTCCAGAGTCAAGGAACTCTCAGCTCTGGTCAACGAGGTTCTGAACGAAGTCAACAGCCTCTCAGCGGAAGAGCAGAAACGTATAGTCGCCGAAAAATGGCCAGAAACCCTCAAGAAAGAAAAAGTTGATGAGGAAAAGCGCCTCCCGCCCCTGCCCAACGCCGAGAAATACAAACGGGTGGTCACGCGGTTCTCGCCCAACCCCGACTGCGTGCTCCACCTCGGTTCCGCCCGAGCCATCATCCTGAGCCACGAGTACGCCCGCCTCTACAACGGCAAGTTCATCCTGCGCTTCGAGGACACGGACCCAAAGGTAAAGCGGCCAGGCTTGGAGTTCTACGACTTCATCCGGGAAGACCTCAAGTGGCTCGGCTGCAGGGTCGACGAGGAGTACATCCAAAGCGACAGGATTCCCATCTACTACGAATACGCTGAGTGCCTGCTGAGAGATGGCAACGCCTACGTCTGCACCTGCGTGCCCGACGAGTTCAGGAAGAAGACGCTGCGGCAAAAGCCGTGCCCCTGCCGCAACCTGCCCCCTGAGGAACAGCTGGAGCGGTGGAGCCGTATGCTGAACGGCGGCTACGCCGAGGGGCAAGCGGTGCTGCGCGTCAAAACCGACTTGAACCATCCTAACCCAGCGGTTAGGGATTGGCCTGCGCTCCGAATCATCGACCCTGTGAAGTATCCGCATCCGCGTGTAGGCAGCAAGTACCGAGTGTGGCCTCTGTACAACATGGCGGCGGGCTTGGATGACCACCTGCTGGGTGTGACGCACATCATCCGGGGCAAGGAGCATCTGACGAATGGCGTCCGACAAGCCTTCATGTACAAGCACTTGGGGTGGGAGTACCCTGAGGCTATCCACTACGGCAGGCTGAAAATCACGGGCGCGTTCCTGAGCAAGTCCAAAATCATCCAAGGCGTCAGAGACTGCACGTACACGGGCTGGGACGACCCGAGGTTGGCGACGTTCGCTGCGCTGCGGAAACGGGGTATAACGCCCGAAGCCATCAAGAAGATGATAATCGACGTCGGACCCAAGACAGCCGATGTCACGCTGAGCTGGGAGAACTTGTACGCTTATAACCGCAAGATTCTGGACCCCACCTGCGAGAGGTACTTCTTCGTCGCCGAACCCGTCAAACTAACCGTCAAACAAGTGCCCAGAGCGTTCGAGGCGGAGCTTCCGTTGCATCCTGACAAGCCAGCCGCTGGCTTCAGAAGCTACGCGGTGGCGCCCAGCGGCGCGGACATGGCGGTCACGTTCTGGGTTGCCAAGAAAGACGCCGCCGGTGTTGAGGCGGACAGAGTCATCCGCCTTATAGAACTCTTCAACATCAAAATCACGAAAGCAAACGCTGAAGCGCCCGAGGCGGCATTCGTTAGCGAATCATATGAGGACGTGCGTAAGGCGAAGGCGCAGCTTATCCACTGGGTGCCCACAGGTGAGGAATACCCGTGCCACGTCGTCATGCCCGACGCATCCACAGTGGAAGGTGTAGCGGAGAGCGCGTGCAAAAAGTTAAAGCCAGCCGCCGTGATACAGTTTGAACGCTTCGGCTTCGTGCGGGTGGACACGGTCGGCGCGGAGCTGACCGCGTACTACGGGCACAAATAGGAGGAAAAAGCGTGCGCAAACAGGAAAAAGCCATCATCTGGCCAGCCTACTTCGACGCGGACAAAACCAGGAAAGAGGGACGACGAATTCCGAAGAGCTTGGCAGTGCAGTCGCCCAAGATTCAGGAAATCCAAGAAGCCGCGGCGAAGCTTCGGCTGGAGCATGAGGTCGTGGCGGATAAGGGCTTCCCGAAGACGCCGTGGCTAAAGACGGGTATGCTGCTGGTAGAGAAGCAGGGCTCGAAAGAGCAGGCTATAAATCGCATTGCCAGACAGCTGCTGAAAGCACGCGGCGAAACCATGAAACAAGAACAGCGGTAGCCGTTGAGTCATCTTTGCCAACGGTCTATTTGGAGCTTACTAAAGATCCATTGCAAAAGCCCATGTAGAGGGTCTATCCACCAAGCCGAACACGGAAGAACCGCGCCGACCACCCAGACAAACCAGCAGCGACGGATACGTTTATAAACAAAACTGCAGTTCTAACTGACCACCCGAACAAGACAACGCAAAAAGGGAAACTTGAAATGTCAGTCTGGCAAGGTCACATCCACAAGAAAAAACTCACAGGCGGCAGAAAACGCGTCTACCGCGTCAAACGCAAGTACGAACAAGGCACCTTCGCGGCAGAAACCATAATCGGCGAGCCCAAGAAACGCTGCGTCAGAGGCTACGGCGGCAACAAGAAAATCAAAGCCCTTAGCGAAAAATACGCCTCAGTCACAGACCCCAAAACGGGCAAAACCGCTAAAGCCGAGATACTCCGCGTCGTCAAGAACCCGGCGAACGTGGACTACGACCGCCGAGGCGTCATCACCAAAGGCGCCCAGATTGAAACCTCGCTCGGCATGGCGAAAGTCACCAGCCGACCAGGCATCGACGGCGTCATAAACGCCCTCCTCACCGCCGCCAGAGAAGAAAAAGCCTAACCGCTCGCCCCTCCTTCTGCCAAGCTTTCAGAACGCTTGGTCGCCTACCCTCTATAGGTTCTTGCATCGAGTTTCTATTAGGCAGCAAATATGTTCGTGAGGTTGGTATGTTTTCTGTGTGTTTTTCCGTTAATAGTAGACCTGTCCTCTGTCTTTTCTGTGGCTGCGAGGTAGACCCCTCTATAGGTTTTCTGCATCGATTGACTATTAGGCTCCAAATATGTTTGTCCAGAAGAACCTAACATAGCGTTCGATGACGTGGCGCCTAGGTTGACGTTGATGTTTCGTCTTTCAATGCTTCGCCGAATATGCGCTTCAAGTCCCGCTTCAGCGACGCCGGGTCCTGCGTCAGTCCAAAGTAATCCGCGAAGTAGTCCGTGGTCTTCAGAACCATCGAGCGCCCGCTTCTCTCCGCCGCAATCAGCCCCATCTCCTTCAGCAGCTTCACGTGACCATACGCGTGCTGCCCCCGCACCTCGATAACCCGCTTCTGCGACAGCGGCTGACGATACGCGATGTAGCTCAGCGTCTTCAACGGACCCGAAGACAGAAGCGGCCTGTTCACCAGCTTCTTCACCAGCGGCGTATAATCCGCCTTCAACTGCAAGACGTACCGCTCATCCTTCAACTCCAGAATCTCAAGCGACGTGCTCCGAGACGCGTACTCCTGCATCAGGAGTCTCACCAGGGACTGCGCCCTCCTCTTCGACCGCGTGTTCAAAACCGAACACAACCCGTTCAAGTCCAGAGGTCGACCTGCCACGTAAAGGGCGGCTTCCAGCAAGGCTAGGTTCCGCTGCTTCTTTCCCTCATCAAGGCTCTGTGGCGGCTCGGTCGGTTCAAGAGCCGTTGGCTGTTCAGGATTCGTTGGTTGACTGTTCATGTTTGGCAACCTTCAGGTTTCCGATGGCTATGTAAATCTCCTCCGTCTCCTCGTTCTGCCACAAGCTGACCAGCCCGCTCTGCGCCAAGAACAGCAGGAGGATGAACGTGCGCACCGCATCAATCCGACTTATCCCCCGCGTCAGCGTGGAGAACTCGATGATGCCCTGCCCCTTCACCATGTCCACGAGCCGCGCGTAAAGCTTCTCCATCTGCAGCTCCAACTCAGCCATAAACTGGTCGAACTGCGGCATCAAATCAGACACCTCGGGCAGAACAGGCGGAGCCACGATGCGACCGATGCTAAGGGGCTTCTCGCCTTTCAGCACGTCGGTTAGGACTTCGAGCAGGTGCTTTATCGTCGTGGACGTCAGCTCATGCCTCAACGGCAGAAAAAGCGGAGGCGGAACATAATCCGCAGGCGCCTTCGGCGGCGACGGCGGCTCCTGCAGCGTGAGCAGCAGCTTCGACTTCATCAGGTAGATAAGCGCTGAAGAATCCAAAGCAACGCCTGAAGCGCGGAAGTCCACTTTTCCTGCCTTCTCCATCTCGGTGAGGAAGGAGTGGAGCAGGTAGGCGATGTTCACGTTCCAGGGTGTGAGCTTCTCAAGCTTGTTGATTTCGAACAGGATGTTCCACGGCGGACGCAAATAGAACGGTTTCCGAGCAACCGTCGCCATCTAGTGCGTCGCCTCCGCAAACTTCGCAGAGATGACCGCGGAGACACCGTTCCGCTCGTAGACGCCGTACACTTTCTGCGCCTTGTTCACCATCTCAGGCTTGAGCGTGATGACTATGAACTGGATTTTCTCCGACTCCTCCAACAGCAGCTCCGCCAGCTTCGTCGTGTGGAAGGCATCCAAGTGGGCGTCCACTTCGTCCAGCACGTAGAAGGAAACGGGCGTGAACTCCTTCAGGGCGAATATGAAGGAGACCGCTGACACGGAGCGTTCGCCGCCGCTGGCTCCGCTGACCACAATCGAAGGCTTGTCGGGGAACTGCACGAGCATGTCGATGCCGCCGGAGAAAGGTTCGTCAGGGTTCTCCAGCTTCAGCGACGCGGTGCCGCCGCCCGTTAGCTTCCTGAAGTACTTCTGGAGGTTGGTGTTAATTCTGCTGAAGGCATCCATGAAGACCCGGCGTTTCTTGCTCTCGATTTCGTCCATGAACTGGACTATGGCGTGCTTCTCCCGCTCCAGCTCGTTCAGCCGTACAGACAATTCCTTGTACCTGTAGATTTGCTCCGCGTAATGCGCGGTGGCGAGCTGGTTCACGGCTCCTATGCGGTCGAGCTCGAAGCGCATCATCTGCATGCTCGTCTCAGCCTCTTCGACCTGTTTCTGCGTCGTCTCCAGCGGCTGATGATACCCCAGCAACGCTAGCTGGTTCTGGTGCTGCTGAAGCTGCAGCTGAGACGTCTGAGCCGCGAGCTGCAGTTGGTTGAGCAGGCGGTCGGACTGCTCGTACTCAGCGTCCAGCTGCCTGAGTTCCTTGTCTATGTCGTCAATCTGAGACGTGAACTTCTTAGAGTCTTCGCGGGCAGACAGCACGGCTTTGGAGAGTTCCTCGCGGTTTTTCTCCTGATCCGCGATTTCTTTTCTGACTGAGTCGCGTGCCTGTAGCGCTTCCGCCACTTCCTTCTCAACCTTGCGCAGCTGCTGCTCCACCTTCGCGAGTTGGATTTTGCTGTTCTGATAGCCCACTCGGAGGACGTTGTCGAACTGACTCTGGCTCGTAGATATCTCCGTCTGCACCGTGCCCAGCCTCTGCCTGAGCGTAATTACCTCCTCGGCTATCCTCTCCCGCTTGACTTCCAGTTCCTGGATGTGGGCGACGTCGGTTTTCCGCCTGTACTCCGCCAGTTCAATCTGCAGCCTCTGCTGCTCCTTCAGGATGGCGTCTCTCTCGGACTTGAACATGTTCATGCGGGCTTTTTCGACTTCTATCTCTTTCTCGGCTCTACCGCGGAACTTCTCCACGCGTTTAATGTTGACGCGGGTGCGTTTGACGCTTCGCTTTACTCGGACGATTTCCCTGTCCAACGTCACGATGGCTTCAGAAAGACGGGTTATCTCGATTTTGGAGCGTTCGATTTCCTCTTCGAAAACCGCCATGTCGCCGCCTCGCTGCGTCAGGTGCTGCTGCAGGGCTTTGACGGCTTCGTCGAGGCTCTTGATAGCGTTTTCGCTCGGGATAATCGTTGAGAAGTCTATGGGCGCGCGGTAGAACCCGCTCTCGAACGCGCCTGGCTCGTACAGGTCGCCGTTGACGGTGACGGCGCGGTAACCCTCGTTGGACAGCTTAAACGCCACCTTGTCGTCCGAGGCGACGACCGTGTCGCCGAACACGTAGTTCACGGCTGCCTCGTGGCTCTTCTCGCATCGCACGAACAGCGAAGCCACGCCGCTGACGCCCTCGCGTTCCGGCGTCTTGAAGGCTTTGGGAGCCGCTGCACCTTGGAGGGGGATGATTTTGATTCTTCCGAGTTTCATGCGCCTCAGCGTTTCGGTGCACATGAACGCGGAGTCAATGTCTTTCACGACTAGCGCGTCTAGCCATCCGCTGGCTGCTGCGTCGATCGCTTTTTTGTAGCTCTTGTCGATTTTGATGAGGTTCCGGAGTCGCCCGTAGACGCCTGTTATGACGCCTAAGTCGCCGAGTTCCTCGATACTGCGGAGGGCTTTTTCCTCTGCTGCCACAGTTTCCGCGAGTTCCCGCTGGGTGGCGAATTCTATGACTGCTTCTTTGGCGGAGCTGGCGATTCTTCCCGCCTCGGAGATTTCTCGCTCAACTGCCTCTTTCTGGACTGCCCGCTTCTCGATGATTTTCTCCAGGTCCTTGAGCTGAGTCTTCTGGTCCTTCTGGACCTTGTCCAGTTCGGCGAGTGAGGTCTCCACTTCGGAGAGTGTCGCGGTGAGTCGTTCTTTTCGTGCGTTGAGTTCCCTAAAGCGCCCTGAGGTGGCTTTGACGAAGGTTTTTCCCTTCGTGAACTCGGACCGCAAGAACGCGAGTCGTCGGTTGCGGTTTTCGATTTCGGCTTCGATTTCACGGATTTTTCTGCTGTTATCGCCGAGGTTTCCCCACAGCTGGGCTGTTTCCTGAGCCAGCGCGGCATGTTCGGCTTCCTTGGAGGTGATTTGGGCTTCGAGATTAACGAATTCGGCTCGCTGCTTCCGTATGCCAAGCCTGTTCTCCTGAATCTCGTTGCGTATGCCCGTGTACTGTTCCTCATTGTTTGCCCTGACGCGTTTCAAGCTTTCGAGGCTTGCCTGCCCAGAGCTAATCTTCGTGTTCAACTCGGTTAGCTTCGACTTGAGCTCGCCTATGGCGATTTGCACCCTCATGACCTGGGAGCTGCCGTCTTCCACAACCTCGGAGCTGAGCTTGCGCCATTCGCCCTCTATTTCGCGCCTCCTCGACCTGCGCCCATCGCGGAGTTCCCTGAACTTGTTAGCTCTGGCTTGGGCTTTTTCAGTTTGAGCCGCAGATTCCTCCAGCTTCTTGGTCAACTGGGTGATTTCGTGGCTGGTCTTGACGGCTTCGAACTTTTTGATTTCGGTCTGGATGAAGCTGGAGCGTTGGAGCTGGTTGCGTTCACGTTCCAAGTCGTCAACGCGTCTCTGGACTTCGTCTATTCTGCCCATGGCTGTGCGGATGGAAATCTCAGCAGTGCGGAGCTTCTCCTCAGCCTCTGCTTTCTCCGCGTCGTACTGGCCGATGCCGACGAGGTCTTCGATGATTTTGCGCCGTTCGGAGGGCATGATGTCCGTGAGGCGCGTTATGGTGCCTTGGGGAATGATGTTTTGGCTGGTGCTGCTTATGGCGGCTACAGAGAGAATCTCGATTATGTGCTGCCGCGAGATTCGTCTTCCGTTGAGGCGGTAGACGCTTTGGCCGTTCCGGTAGACTTCGCGGGAAATTGTCACGGTCGTCGTGTCGACGGGCATCGTGCCGTCGGCGTTGTCGAACTGGATGACCACCTTAGCCATCCTTGACCGTTCCAGCCCTGATTTTTCTGAACCGTGGAAGATGAGTTTGGCGGCGCTTTCCGCGCGGAGCCTTCGGGTGCTCAGCTCGCCTAATGCGAATAAACATGCATCCATGATGTTGGTTTTGCCGCTTCCGTTCGGACCCGTGATGGCTGTGAAGCCTTTGTCCAACGTTACCTTAACCGTTTGGGGTCCAAATGACTTGAAGCCTTTGAGTTCAATTCTCTTGATGTAGGGCATTCCTGCGCTCTCTCTTTTGGAAGCGTGCCAATCTTCTTACGTAAACACTCTCATCAGCAATCTTATAAAAGCTTATTCGCAACTCAGGCATCGCTCGGCGATGTGCAAACGTGGAGCAGTAGAGAACAAGCGATAAATACAGCGTTGAGAAAGAGAAAAAGAAAGGTGTCAGCAAAGTGAGTCTTAGGTTGGGCGCCGACAAGGTGCAAGAGGGTCTTGTGCTGGCGCTGATGATTGTGTTCATGTTCGCAGTCGTCTACTCGAGCATTGACCTGACCTACAAGATAGGCATCGGCGCGCTGGTCTTCAGCATAATCCTCGTGGCGAGCGTGGCAAGCCAGGGGCTGAAGCAGCAACAGGATCAGGACAAGTCAGCCAGTAAATAGAAACGGCGCATCTGAGCAGACACACAGCTTGCTTGTTCTTCTTCGCAGAATCATTCAGGCATAGACTCTCTTCCAGAGAAGCTGTCGCAGTCAGCGCTGCTTCGGCGACAGAAACTCCTGATACTCTTCGTTTGCTTTGCCGTACTTCTCCTGAATCGCACGGCTAATCTTAAGCCAGTCATCGAACAGCATCGGCCACATCTCGCTCGCCACCACACGCTTCGCCACGTACTCCTTCATAGGTCCTTCACGCTTAATCACTCGGCGATGCCAGTCTAAGCTCACCAATCCGCCCCGTCGCAGGTGCTGCAGGTTCTGCAGAACCTGGTCTGAATCGATGGGGTAACTCAGGCTTCTCGCCAAATCCTCCAGTAGGGAGTCAACGGAGATTTCGCTCTCAGAGCGGAGACAGACGACGGCAACGATGTCCTGCACGAGCCTCGCGTTTCGGCTGAGGTAGAGAACCCGCCGCTTCGGAATCAAAACTTGCTCTAGCCGGTAGGCGTTGCGCTTGTAGAACCACCGCTTTACGGCTTCAGCCAGCATCAGGTAAGCAGCCAAGAGCCCAGCGAGGACAGCGAAGAACGTCAGCGGAGGCTGAACGAAGCTGAAGTACTCATCGCCCAAGAACGTGAACGGCACAATTAGCGCAAAAGCGACGATGCTGAGACTGCTGATTAGGAGGAGTCTGCCTGGTTTGCTCTTCCAGAACGGCGACTTCCGCGTCCTAATTACGAATATCACCAGAGTCTGCGTGCAGAGAGACTCGATGAACCAGGCTGTCTGGAACAGGGGCGGTGAGGCATTGAACACCAGCAGCATGATGAAGAACGTCAGGAAGTCGAAGACGGAGCTGACTGGCCCAAGCGCAATCATGAACCGTCTGATGAAGCCGATGTCCCACCTCTTCGGCTTCTCCACGTACTCCGGGTCCACATTATCCGTCGTTATCGTCGACTGCGACAAGTCGTACAACAAGTTATTCAAGAGAATCTGGATCGGAAGCATGGGAAGGAAATTCAGGAACATCGACGCTCCGGCGACGCTGAACATGTTGCCGAAGTTTGAACTCACGCCCATCATCACGTACTTCATGGTGTTGCCGAAGGTCTTTCGCCCCTCCAGCACTCCTTCAGCCAAAACCGTCAAATCGTTCTTCAGAAGGATGATGTCGGCGGATTCCTTCGCCACGTCCACCGCGTTGTCCACCGACACACCCACGTCAGACGTCTTCAAAGAAGGTGCGTCGTTGATGCCGTCGCCCATGAAGCCGACGACATGCCCGTTGCCCTTAAGGAGGTTGATTATCCGGTCCTTCTGGACTGGAGTGACGCGGGCGAAGACGTTGGCTTCTTCCACCACCCGAGCCAGCGCGTCATTGTGCATCTGTGAGATTTCGCTGCCTAGTGCGACGCCCTTGATTTCGAACCCGAGTTGCTCGCACGCTTTTCTGGTCACGAGCTCGTTGTCTCCGGTTAAAATCTTCAGTTCGATTCCAGCCTTGCTCAGCAGCTTCAGGGATTCCTTGGCTGTTTCTTTGGGCGGGTCCAGAAAGGCTACGAAACCCAGGAACACCATGTCGCTTTCGTCGTTGACCGAGTAGACGGCTTTTTCTTCTCTGAGCTTCTTGTAGGCAACGCCGAGGACGCGGAAGCCTTCCGCGCTCAGGTCGTGGTACTTCTGCTCGGCTCTCTTCCTTAGTTCCTCGGTCAAGTCTGCTGGCAGTCCGTCTATTTCGCAAAAGGAAGAAACCTTGAGGATTTCTTCGGGTGCACCCTTGGCTATGAAGAAGCGCTGACGGTCTTTCTCCACGACGACGCTGACGCGTCTGCGGACGAAGTCGAACGGGACTTCATCGATTTTCTGAAAGCCGCCTACGTCTATTCTTTCGTGGTCGAGTATGGCTTCGTCAAGTGGGCTCTTGAGCCCTGTCTGGTAGTAGCTATTCAAGTAGGAATAGAGGAGAACTTTGTCGTCATCTTTCCCCTCTGCATCCACGTGTAGCACGAGGGTGATGCGGTTCTCCGTGAGCGTGCCAGTCTTGTCCGTGCAGAGAACGTTCATACTGCCGAAGTTCTCGATGGATGCCAAGCGTTTCACGATGACGCCCTTCTTGGACATAGCGATGGCACCCTTCGACAGGTTCACGGTGATAATCATGGGCAGGAGTTCAGGAGTTAATCCAACCGCCAACGCCACAGAAAACAGAAGGGCGTTGATGATGCCATCAGTGGAGGGGTCTCGGAGCGAGTTTGCCAAGAAGACGAAGAGCACGAGCAGGATGGTGACTTGCATGATGAGGAAGCCGAAGCTTCGGATGCCTCGCTCGAACTCTGTCTCGGGCATTCTCTCAACGAGTCTCTTGGCGATTTTGCCGTATTCCGTCAGGCTGCCCGTCTTCACGACGACTGCAGTGGCGGTTCCGCTGACGATGGATGTGCCCATGAAGAGGTAATTGTTCCACTCAGTGATTGTAGTATCCTTTGCCTTAACAGCCGCGGAGGTCTTCTCAACCGGGAAGGATTCGCCCGTAAGGGCGGATTGGTTGACGAACAGGTCTTTGGCGTTTATGACCCGCGCATCAGCGGGCGTGATGTCTCCCGCCGCGAGGAAGATGATGTCGCCGGGAACGATTTCGGCCAGCTTCACCTCCCGCTTGCCGTTGTCCCTGAGCACCGTGGCGGTGGTGGTTACCTTTTCTTTCAGTTTCTCCGCAGCCTTTTCGGCTTTGGATTCCTGGTAGTAGTCGAGGACAACGCTGACGAAGACGATTGAGAAGATGATGACGGTGCTGCGCAATTCGCCTATGATGCCGGCGATGGTGCCCGAAATCATCAGGATAATCACGAGAGGGCTACGGAAGTTCATCAAAAACTCAACGATGGCGGCGCGTTTCTTGCGCCTGGCGAGCTCGTTCTTGCCATACCGTTCGATTCGCCTTTGCGCTTCTTCAGAGGACAATCCTGACGTTGAGGTTTCCATCCGCGTCAGCAGTTCCTCGGTCGGAAGGCTGAGGAGTTCCTCTGCGGTCAGCATTGGCTGTGCTACATTGTGCCTGCTTTCCCCGTTGGCACTGATGACGCTGCCGTTGTTTGCCATACTGCCTCCCTGCCTTGTCACAATAGAAGCGCGTGTCTCTAGTGCATAGGCGCTGCGTCGCGCTTAAATCGGTTTCTGGCCGTTTCCGGGCAGAAAACGGACAACTCAGACGACTCGGGAAGCCCAAACAATCGTTTCCGTTTTCCCAAAAAAGCCCATCACCATCGCCAACCATTTTTCTTCAACTATGTTCTTCCCAAAAGCCTATAGGATAAACGGGCTTTCCATCTTGGCGAAGCGAAGATGACGCATAAGGGGGAAGCCTATCCAGCTTCAGGCGCGGTATTCCTGGACAACCCGATTAGGCGTTGGCTTCAGCCTCCCTCCGAGCTTGTGGAGATGCTGGAAATAGCCGCGACCGATGCGGTGGTGGATTTTGGGTGCGGCCACGGCTTCTATACTGCGGAGCTGGCGAAGAGAGCCAGAGAGGTGGTCGCCGTAGACATCTCACCCGCTATGCTCCAGAAAGCCCGGAACAAAGCCACAAAGGCAGGCGTCAGGAACGCCAGGTTCCTGCAGAGCGACGGCAAGAGAATCCCAATGGCAGACAGCACGGTTGACAAGGTACTGTTGGTGACCGTCTACCACGAGGTCGCTGACAGCGAAACCGTCCTGAAAGAATTCCGCCGAATCCTCAAACCAAACGGACAACTGATCATTGCGGAGGTCGTTAGAAAGGGCATTTTCACAGCCGCGCCAGTCCAAAGCCCAGAGAAACTGAAGGAAGAAATCAAGGCATCAGGCTTCAAGCTCCAGAAGAGGCTTCCTTACAGAAGCTATGGCGTTCTCTTCTTTGCGAAGGATCTGTAACAATCGAGGGTCAGCGCTTTTACTCAGACAGCATCCTCAAGTTTATGTGTAAAATGAATTCTTATTAACTTCGCGACATCCTGGACGCCTCTTGCCTCTCAGACGAGGATAGCATTCCTCACTTCACTATTTCTTGCCTTCCAGCTTTGCTGGCAAGTACTCGTCCACGATGTAGGTTAAGCCGTATCTGCTGAACGCCTCTTGCTCCGCCTTCCGCCGAATCTTCAGAAACATCTTAATCTC
>JBHGBG010000020.1:0-39295 GCA_041946875.1 Bathyarchaeia archaeon | reverse complement strand
GCGAGGAAGTGCTGCACCATGTCGTCGATGCCTTTCTGGCAGAAAACGATGTCTGCGCCCGATTTCTTGATTTTCTGAGCCATCTCCTGCATCATGCTGTTTTCCTGGTCGAGGAAGGCTTTCATCTGAGTTGGGTCGCGGATGCGGATTTCAGCGCTGATCTCGGTCTTCTCGATCTCCAGCGCGGAATCGAGGAGTGCGATTTTGGCGTTTTCTTTCTTGCGGGGCATGCCTGGGTTGACGATTTCCTTGTCCACGATGATGCCGCGGACGAGCTGTGTCTCCAAGAGGCTTTTGCCCGTTTTCTTGATGAGCTGGATGTTGTCGATGTCGGCGAGTTTCTTGTCTCCACGTTCCTCAGCTATCTGCTTCACAGCGTCTATGGCTATCTCTGCGAGGTGTTCTCGGGCTGTGCCGACGGCTTTGCTGCTCATGGTTGTCAGTGCGACTTTGAGGAGAGTCTTGCGGTCTTCAACATCAACAGGAATCGCCACTTTGTCCACGACTTCGATGGCTTTTTGCGCTGCTTTGCGGTAGCCGCTGACAAGAATTATCGGGTGAATGTTCTGGTCGAGGAGTTCTTCGGCTTTCTTGAGGAGTTCGCTTGCGAGAACCACGGCGGTTGTGGTGCCGTCGCCGACCATGTCGTCCTGGGTCTTGGCGATTTCCACCATCATCTTCGCCGCGGGGTGTTCGACTTCGATTTCGTTGAGGATGGCTGCGCCGTCGTTCGTTATGGTGATGTCGCCGAGGTTGTCGATGAGCATCTTGTCCATGCCGCGTGGTCCGAGCGTGGTCTTGAGGACTTCGCCTATGACGCGGGCTGCCATAATATTGTTTCTCTGGGCTTCTTTGCCCCTGCTTCGGGTTGTGCCTTCTTTGAGTATCAGGACGGGCTGTCCTGAGCCTGTGGTTGTTAAGTATGCCATACCATTATCCAACCTTTTTGAGTGTAGAATGCTGTTTTTGTCGGATTTAAGCAAAAACCAAACGGAAATATAAACCTTAACCCGCCGCGTGGATGGCTTCATGGGCGTTTGAGCGCTTGTTCAGCGAGGAGCACAGCGAGCAAATCGATTGCTCTTGGTTACGCTGGCGGACTGGTGACGGCTTGTTGTTTTCCCTTTTTGCGCGCCATAGCCAGTGCGAGAACCGCCGCCACCGCTGCGACTGCTAGGACCACGACAAGCACCACGGCGATTAGGAGGGTCGAATCCGTCCCCGATTGCTGCGGACTCCACAGGTTTGTGCTGTACGCCTCCACGTTGATGGTGTAGTCGGGCAAGTCGTCCGCGCTCACGACGAAGACGCCCGTAGCCTTGTCCCACAGCTTAGTCCGAGCAGGCACGGTGGCGTTCGTCACAGTCCGCACCGCCCCCGCAAACTCCCGTTGCCCCTCGCTCTGAATCGTAATCTCCTGACCCAGGAAGGCGTCGTAGAACTTGTCACCGGGGTTCAGGTTGGCGGGGATGATCCACCAGGCGCCGATTTGTCCCTTCTCGATGTTCAGCGTCATCAGGGCGCTCGAGATTGAGCCATTCCTTGCCTGCGTCGTTACGTTGATCCTGATCTCGCTGCCTTGAACCTGCAGAACCTCTAGCCTAGCCCACGTGACGTTGTGTTCTTCTGGCGGGTTTCCGGTGGTGGTTGCGTGGTACTCTATCCAGTCGCCTGATTTCACGCCGATGGAGACTTCACCCAGCGCAGTGGACGCCCACATCACCAGAGTGAGCAAAGCCACTATAATCACGGTTAGAAGTCGTCTGCCCATAAAAGGTCAAGTAAACCAGTGAGTCGCCCAACTTATATAATTTCTGGGAGCACTCCGCCTTGCTTCTGCAAGCGTTGGCCAATTAACGTTTTCTCTTTCGGTATACCGCAACAAGCAACGCTCCAGCAACCACCACGAAGACCACGCTCAGCAGCAAGGCATAGAACAGCGTAGCATCCGCTCCAAGAATCTGAGGACTCCACAGATTGGTCTTGTCAGCAATCGCGTTCAGCGTGTAGTTCGGCAGCACATCGATGCTTTCAACGAAAACCCCTGTCAGCTTGTCCCAGCTTTTGATTCGTTCGGGAGTTGAGGCGTGCGTCACGGTGCGCGTTGCTCCCGCGATTTCCCTCTGCTGTGAGCCCTCGATGGTCACATTGCGTCCGACGCTTGCGTCGTAGAACGCGTCGCCCGTGTTCAGGTCTGCGGGGATGATGAACCACACGCCTACTCTGCCCTCTGCGGGGTTCAGCTTCATGATTCCGCTGTCGAAGGTTCCGTTTGCGGCTTTCGTCGTCACGTTCACGCTGACTTCCGTGCCCTGCACGTCGAGGATTTCCATTCTCGCCCAGGTCACGTCGTGTCCTTCCTCAGGCGAGCCAGTTGTGGTCACTTGATATTCTATCCAGTCGCCCTTCTTGACCCCGACCGCGGTCTTGCCGAACGCTACCGTACAGAGAGCGAGGCCGAGAACGAGGATGGCAGGTAGCAGGAGTTTCTTGCGCATAAAAGACCCAGCAGATACTTGGGTTGCCCCGCTAATATAATTATTGCACAACAGTTTAATCCCGCCGCCTCACCGTTAACTCTCAGGTGCCATGGACGTTGCAGGTTTCGGTTCGCTTCTTCACCGTCCTCAGGGAAATGGCAGGCAAGAAAGAAGAAACCCTCGGCTTTCCGGAAGGCGAAGGGGTCACGGTGGAAACCGTGCTGAAGAGTCTGCAGCAGCGGTACGGCAAACGCTTTGTCGAGTACGTTTACGACGCTGATTCAGATAGGGTGAAAGGGTTTCTCCAATTCTTCATCAATGGAAAGAGCACCTCAACCCTCAACGGGCTGCAGACAGAACTGCATAACGGGGACGTGCTGGCGATTGTTCCGCCAGTAGGAGGAGGATGACATGCCTCCGACAGTAGTGAAAACGGTTAGAGACTTGATTTTTTGGCAGTATGCCAAGATAATCGCTGCCTCGGCTGGGATAGGTAAACGTGATTACGGTTTTGTGATGAATCGGTTCAAGCAGCTTAGGCAAGGTGAGATTTTCTGGAACGAAATCCGCGAATATGTCAAAGAGAAAGAGCAGGGCGACGAATGCATATTCTGCGGCGCCAGAACCGACCTGACCTTGGAGCATCTATTGCCTCGAGCCTTCAATGGACCAGATGTTGAGAAGAACCTTGTCTGGGTGTGCAAGAGATGCAACAGCTCAAAAGGAGCCCGAAGACTCTATGAGCACTTCGCAATCCAAGCTGGAGTGGAAGCAGCCAAGTACGGCGTTCCCCGAATAGCTGAGGGCAAATACCTAAAATTTGCCTTCGAAACGCTGAAAGAAAAAGGGTTCCTCGAAATGGGCGAGGCAGAACTGAACAGCGCAGTCTGCCCGACCTGCGACATGAAGGGGCTCTGCATAAGGCAGGGAACTGAGGGAAAGCTCTCGCCCTTCTGCATAGACGGAATGCTGACACTCAGCTTCAGGTAGGGCTAGAAGGCGAAGTAGGGCGATTTCTTCCGCATCGCCGCAACGTACTGTTTCAGCGTTTCCTGCTCTTCCTCGGTGAGCCTGTCCGCGTAGGTCAACGTCCAAGCCTTCACGTCTGGCTCGGGGACCTTCACGTACAAGTAGTCCTTCTCGAACACGTGCCTGCCCACCGTCGGCTTGTCCATGGAAACGGCCACCTGCATGCCCCGCGTCGCTTCGGGCACGGCTTTGCCCTTGTCCTGTATCTGCTGCAGCTCGCCGATGTCTTCGCCGTCTTCTGCGCGAATCAGCGAGGTCTTCGGCTTAAGCGTTCCCGCCAGGACCTCGACGCCGAATATGGCGGGTTTCGCCCTGTGGAAGACGTAGCCTGACATCACGAGGATTTTGGCGGGCTTGACCAGTTTTTCAAGTTCCTGCTCGATTTTGGCTTCACTTCTGGATTTAACCCAACCTAAGTATTTTTCAATCAAATGGTATATGATTTGCTCCTTGAATATCTGCACGCCTTTGACTGCGGCTTCTTCTTCAGCATCAGGCAGAATTCTCACTCCAAAAGCTAAGACTACGCCCTGCAGCGGTTCGTGGGCTTTGACCGCAGCTGCCTCGATGACGTCGCGTTTGGAGACGTCGCCCACGTCGGCGATGCGCACCTGCACTTTGTTCGCCTTGAGGATGTCGGCGATGGCTTCCAGCGAGCCCAACGTGTCTGCCTTCAGGACTATGCCTTCGACCTCGGTGGCTATGCGGATTTTCTTGATTTCGTCCTCGATGAGCTTGGCGTACTTCTCAGGCGTTTCGCCCGGTCCGACGGCGTAAAGTGGCGCGCCGGCGAGTGCGCCCTCCAAGTTTGAGGCGACGATTTTCACACCTGCCGCTGCGAAAACCGAGTCGACCGAGCTGAACTTGTCGCGTGGGTCCCGCATCTCGTCCAGCGGCTTCGGAACTAGGATGGCTCGGATGCGGGTTACGATGGGTTTCTCTCTGCCGCCGACGACGATAAGGTCGTCTTTCTGCAGGGTGCCGTCGTAGATTATCGTGTTCAGCGTCAAACCCAAGCCAGGCTCATCCTTGACTTCGAGTACTGAGCCTTTCGCTGGACCTTCCGTGGTTTGCAGCTGCTTCTTGAGGTACTGTTGCGTCAGTCCGACGAGGACCATGAGGAGTTCGTTGATGCCTTCGCCCGTTTTCGCGCTGACGGGCACGAGGGCGACTGTGGATGTGAAGTCTTTGACGCGGTCGAAGCGGTCGGTTTTAAGGTTGAGTCGGGAGAAGGTTCCCATGACCTCGTACAGCCGGTTGTCCAAGTCTTCCTTAACGTAATTGTCCTGTGCGGCGAAGGCTTTCCTGAACGGCGCGTCGGGCTGGCTTTTCCACCCGGGCACGCGGTCAATCTTGTTTACGGCTACGATGAAGGGTGTCTTGCGGGCTTTCAGGATGTCGACGCACTCGTAGGTTTGCGCTTCGAAGCCGCGGAGCACGTCTATGACGAGGATGGCTATGTCGGCTACGCTTCCGCCTCTGCGGCGGAGGTTCGTGAAAGCCTCATGCCCCGGTGTGTCGATGACAAGTAAGCCTGGAATCTGTATCTCGCCCTTGAGCGACGAGAGGGATGAACCGATGAGCTGTTTGAGGGTTTCTACAGGGAAGAAGCTGGCGCCGATGTGCTGGGTGATTCCTCCGACTTCCCGTGCGCCCACGCTGGTTTTTCGGATTTTGTCGAGGAGCAGAGTCTTGCCGCTGTCAACGTGTCCGAGGACGCAGACGATGGGTTGTCGGATGGGCATTCCTGTCAGCTCCTGTCATGGGTGGATAGTCAGTTTCTGTGCTGCAAAAATAATAAGGCTAGCGGTTTGCCGGCGCTTAACCGCAGGGTAAACCCTGTTCTGCTGAAGTTCGGGAACATATTTAAGCCTGTCAGAGCCATCACAATCCGTCAATCAAGGATTGGAGTGAGACGCAAATGCCGTATTGCACGAAGTGTGGAGCGCTGATGAAAGATGAGGATAAGTTTTGCCGCGTGTGTGGTGCGGCTGCTGCCAAAGTGACTCGTGAGGAGTACACTGTTTCGGGTAACAACCTTGTGGACCGCGTTAAAGAGCTTCTGCATGAGGGAAACGTGACACGGGTGATCGTCAAAGACGAAAAAGGCAAGACTCTGCTGGAGATTCCAGCCACCGTGGGCGTGGTCGGCGTAGTTCTGGCTCCATGGCTGATGGCTCTGGGTGCCATCGCGGCGTTGGCTGCGAACTGCCGCATCGTGGTTGAAAGAAGAGAGTAGCAGGCTGGTTATTCTGGGGTTTTGACGATAATAAGGAAGGCTCCTGCGATGAGCATGGCTACGCTGAGGAAGGCGAAGAGTCCTGCGTAAGCGCCTAGTGCATCGATGCTGGTTGCAGTGAAGTAGATGAAGATTGCGCTGACTGCGATGAGGAGTAGGCCAAAGAATTTCTCTGCGATGCCTATCCAGATGGATCCTTCTTCGCTCATGTCATATCATGCCTTCTTTTTGCAGTATTAAACAGCTTGAGTATTTAGTGGTTTCGCCTGTTGTATGGTGATTTGCGGTCTGCGTCGCCTAGGGCTTGGAATAGCGTGTGTCTCTAGCGCCCTAAGCAGCCTGTGTCACATTACTCAAGAGGTGGAAACGCTGAGCGGACTTTGGGAAGGTTTGCTGGGGTTCCGACGGAGAGAACAACGGGAAGAGATTGAACCGTTTTCTGGCCTTTAGATTTTGAGCTTAACGTCAGAACCCGCTCAGCCCTATTCCAATGACGCACTTTGTTGACTAAAAAAGGGGGTGGGGTAGGGTTAATTGCTTATTTTCTTCTTCTTAGTACAACTGCTGCCACTACTACTACCACAACAATGATTGCGACTGCTGCTGCGACAAGGTACATGTCGTTTGATGCAGATGCACTGAATGCTGCAGATGTTGCGGGCGAGGCTGATGCTGCTGATACTGGACTTTCGGTTGGCGCAGCCGTGGGGTTTGCAGGTGTAGCGGTTGCTGTTGGCTCAGGTGTGACATCAGCTCCGGTGCCTGTTGGTGTTGACGGTTTGCCAAAACAGTAGACGTAATTGTCAGCGGATCCAATGTAGACTTTGCCTTCCCAGAGTGCAGGGGTGGATTGGACTTGTCCGTCAGTTGTGTACACTGAGAGCGGTTTGCCTGTTGAGAGGTCGAGGCAAGTGATGCTGTAAACGTCGCTTCCAATGTATATCTTTGGTTGCAGCAGGTCGTCAGCTATGGTGACGGAGGAGAAGCATTCAAAGCCTAGCCACTGTTCCCACAGTCTTGTTCCATTAGGTTTGAAGGCTGTGACACGCATTCCTTCAGCGAGGTAGACTACGCCTTTGTAGTATGCTGCGCTTGAAACTGGAGCTTCTCCACCTTGAATGTTTATTTTCGTCTTAATCTGGCCGGTGCTGGCGTTGAGAATCCATCTGATTGGTGGTGGTGGCTTGTAACCTCCGCCTCCTCCAATCCACAGATTTCCATCAACCAAGACTGCGCTGTCGACAACCGCATTGCGACCCATAACGAGTCCGTCAGGGAGTTCTGTCTTCCATTTCAGTGCGCCAGTTTCTGCGTTCAATGCATAGGCATTCCCGTCTGTGGAGCCGAAGTAGACAACGCCAGAATTGATCAGCGGGGACGCGCCAATGGGACCTCCAGTCGCGAAACTCCATAGGACATTGCCACTGAGGTCGAGGCAGTACATCTTGCCGTCTATTGCTCCAACGTACATCTTTCCGCCTGTGATTATCGGAGAAGACCGCGGCTGCCATCCTGGTTGGAAGACGAAATCAATTTCGTTGGTTAGAAACGTCTTCCAAACTTGAGTCCCAGTCGCTGCATCTACGCAGTAAATGTTGCCGTCGTCAGCACCTGTGTAGACTCTGCCACCAACGACCGCAGGCGAAGATTTGTATGCGGCGTTGATTTTGAATTTCCAGAAGAAGCTTCCGCTGCGTGCATCGAGACAGTACAGGTTCTGGTCATGTGATCCGATGTACACCTTGCCGTCGACAACTGCAGCTGAGGAGGTTACAGCGCCTTCAGTCTTGTATTTCCAGTTTGGATAGTCTATGTTCGAGGGACCTGACTGGCCCACAGCTATGCCTGGGGTATCGGGATTTCCTCGGAACATCGACCAGCCTTTTGAAGAAGCCATGCATACGAATTTCTGCCCGCTGTGTATGTAGAGGTTTCCGTAGGCAACGACGGGGTTACGGACCGGTCCGAACGGAATTGTCCAGAGTCTCTCACCCGTGAAGGCATCAAAGGCTGCGAAGGCTTGCTCAGTGACGTTCCAAGAGGACTGCGAAGAAGTATCTTTTGTGGTTACGTAGACTTTGCCATCAGCGACCACGGGAGCCCACATTCCGTAGGGGATTATTGCGTCAGTATCTGTCCACAGTAGCTCACCTGTTGCTGCATCCCAGCATCTTATGGAACCGCCTGAGACTTGGCCGTCTATGACAACCGGGTAGTATGAGGTTTTGTCGTAGTATCGTCCGTACGCTATCGCGCCGCCGTAGCAGAAGAATTCTCTGCCTCCGCCCTGCCAGGACCATTTCAGTTTGCCCGTGGTTGTGTCGTAGCAGTTGAGTTTGGTGCTAGCTCCGCCGTGGTAAAGTGAATTGTCTTTCCAGACCGAAGCGTACTCAAACGTGCAGTCTGTCCGAGTCCGCCAGACTTCCTGGCCCGTTTTGGCGTCTAGAGCCCACAGCATGAAGTTGAATGAGCCGACGTAGATTTTGCCGTCTCCGTATGCTTGAACCTCACCCGCTTCATCGCAAGGATACTCCCACTTTTCTGGGAAAGGTCCCTTCGATGGGTCAGATGCATCCAAGCAAACGACTGCCTGCAAGCTCTTGTCACGGTTTGGAGATCTGTCAGCCATGCAGTAGACTGCGCGCTCTTCCGGAACGTACAGGTATGGCCAGTACATTCCGCCGCCTGGAACGTAAATCCACAGGTCCCACAGTGTCCACATGTATTTTCCTGTTGCCAAGTCGATGCAAGCGATTCCACCCGGAACCATCCATTCGTATGGCTCCGTGTAGTAGGAGTAGCTCACGAAGAGGTATTTGTCGTCTTGAACCCAAACCATTGGTTGCTTGCCAAGTGTGTATCCGAAACCGCTTAAGCCATAGGGGGGTTGTTCATCTAAATTCGGGAATTTCGTTTTCCAAATGTATTGTCCGGTAAAGGCATCCACCGCATGAACTTCAAGTTGGGCGCAAACGCTGTTCAGGGTAAGAGTTTTGTTTGGGTTCAAAGCAGAGGCGAAATACGCAATGCCGTTGACCATCACTGCATCCGTACTCTTTGGTTCGTTTGAGGGCATAGTAAGACTCCACAAGATGTCAGGAGTATTCGGCGCTGGTCCGGGTTGAAATTTCGTGCGGCCAGCGTCGAGTCCCCACAGGGGCCAGTCCCCTTGGTTCGTAACTTGACCAGAAACGGGAGCAAATTCGTAGCATGAGAGCGTCAGCAAGAACGAAGAAGCAATGAGCAGTGTTGAGATTATCGCTGTCATTCTTTTGGTCATGTGTTTTTCTATTGCCATTTGTTTCATCCTCATAGTATGTTTTTTTTGGAAAGTCATCTATTCCAAAGTTTTTTCACTCCTACATAGCGCATGTATGGCATTTTAAATTGTAGCATGTGTGGTCTACACTGACAGTGGATAATTATAAATTCTCATACCACTAATTAGAACAGCCACGTGAATTGGGAGAATAGAGGAGTCGTTCAATGAAGAGAGAAGAGAGAATAGAGACTCTCATGCAACTAGGACTTACGCTGAACCAAGCACGATTGTACATAGCCCTCACCCAACTAAGCCAGGCCACCGCGAAAGAACTCTCAGCAAAAGCCCGCATGAGTCGACAAGACATTTACCGAGTGATGCCCGAACTCGAAAGAGCATCATTGGTTGAGAGAATAGTAACGTTGCCAACCCTGTTTAGGGCTTTTCCGGTTGAAAGCGGAATTTCTATTCTGCTTAAACGCAAAATTGCTGAACAGAATCAGCTAAGGAAAAGAACAGAGGAACTATTGTGTGATGTCAAGAGTAATCATGTTAATGACGCATCTCACGAAGAATCCCAGTTCGTCATAGTTCCCGGAGGAGAAACCATCATCCAAAGGCTCAGAGAAAGCGTCCAGAAAGCCCAAAGAACGGTGGAATCCGTCACGGTACGAAAGAGGTTTTCACAAGTATTGCTTGAATTCCACGAAGACTATGAGAAAGCGTTGGCAAGAGGCGTAAGAATTCGAATCGTCACCGAAAAAGCGCTTCCGGAAGGCGAAGCTCTCAAGATCGCCGGGACGCTTATGAAAAGCCCCCTTTTTGAAGTCAGAACTCTTTCCAATTCCCCCAAGGCAATGGTATCGATATTTGACGGAAAAGAAGCCTTTGTCAAGATATCTACGACAGTCCACCTCAAAGGCACTCCAGCTTTGTGGTCAAACGATGGCAGTTTCGTAGTATTGGCCCAAAACTATTTTGAGTGCAATTGGAACAGCGCCGGAGTTTCTGGCAATCGTCAGTTGTCACCGCATCAAGACAGGTTCGCCTGAGCTTCTCTTGAGGAGCAGACTTGAGAATGAGCCTCTAGGCTTAGTCTCGCTGTCACAACCGATATTCATTCATAGATTTCATCAACTTTGAACTAGAAAAAAGAGAAATCGTTTTCTGGTCCGCTTCTGTTTCCGTTGGAGAATCTCTGCTGGGTGGACTGTGTTTTCAGGGTTTGCTGGGGCTCTGGCTGACAAAACTTGGGAGAGAACACACCTTCTTGCGGTTCCAGGTGCTATCACTTGAGTCTAACCGCCAGAGCTCTCTCAGCCCCTTTGTTCCTTTGCCATTCTTTTTTGACTAAAAAAAGGGAAGAAGAGTGAATTCTTTGGTGTTTACTTTCGTTTTCTGAAGATGACTGCGACTGTTGCTACTACGATGATGACGACTGCCGCTGCGATTCCAACGTAAAGTGTTGTGTTTGGGGCTTCGGTTGGGTTTGGAGCTGCCGATGGCGGCGCTATCACGGCTGGAGTAGGTGTTGATGCCACCGTTGGTGCCAGAGTCGGAGACGAAGTTGGCTGTATTGAAGTTGGCTGTACTGAAGCTGACGGCGCTCTCGTAACGACCAATGCTGTCTCTGCATACGATGCATAATAGGATTCAGAGCCAGCGAACGTAACGATTATCGTGTACTTGCCTGGAACATCGGGAGCCTGCCACGCC
This sequence comes from Bathyarchaeia archaeon, assembly GCA_041946875.1. Classification (GTDB taxonomy): domain Archaea; phylum Thermoproteota; class Bathyarchaeia; order Bathyarchaeales; family Bathycorpusculaceae; genus JADGNF01. Next base: position 28,569 of record JBHGBG010000020.1, on the reverse strand, counting down.
AAGCTATAAAATCCGTTTGCGTCGCTTGTGGCTCTGCCAAGGTGGACAAAGTTGCCGTTCGGATCATTAGCGTCTATCGTCACTTCAACGCCGGCGGCATTCGCTGGATGTGGAAACTGATTGTACACATATTTCATCCAGTCGCTCATGCTGGCTTCAGATACAGCTGGTACGCCGTTTGGAAAGCGTGCTCTTAGAGCGTATTCTTCGGTACCGGGAGATATGTCAGTAACAGTGCCTGCTATCACTATGCTGTCCCCCACCGCAATGCCGATGTCTGGTGCTGTAACCGTGGTGGCGGTTGGTCCCTTGCCTAAGGCGTATATGCGTTGGTCATCGCCGTCGAGCGTCGCCATTATGCCGTCTCCGAGGACTGTCCCTAAGAAGGCTGTCCCACGCATATTCATTGACCAGACCTCCTTTCCAGTTTCCACGTCAAGGCACAATAAAGGCGAGCCACGCGGTTTCGGATCATTAGGAGAGTGCTCAGAATGGCTCAGGTAGATTTTTCCGTCGGTAATGAACAGCGGTTTGAGAGGCCAATTGTTACTGTATACTATCTCGTTGTAGGGCTCTTTTGCTTCGTAGGTCCACAGCAGTCCGCCGGTCTTGACATTGTAACAATGTACGATTCCGCTCCAGCCTACTGAAAAGAGCTTGCTATACGCGATCAAATTAACAGTGTCAACATACGCGTCCCAGAATGGCTGCGACTCAGTTGGACCCCAAAGTAGTTCTCCTGTGTCGAGGCTATAGCACCAGTGTTGCCGTGTCTCTTTGCTAAACAGCGTAAACACTCTGTCTTCTTTACTTGTGGCCCCCATGCTCAGGGATATGTTGCCCATCGGTCTTACGTGTGTCTTGTTGAACAGCAGTGTTCCTTCTTGCCCTGGTTTCAGGCTTACGCCCCACACGGTGAAGGGAGGATCGCCGATTACTACCTGTCGCACTACTGTGCTACCCTGATAGAAGCCGAGCATCATGTCACCAATGATAAACGTGCTTGCGCTTCCTGGCAAGCCAACTGGTATCGTCTTGTTCCATTCAATTCCGCGTGAAGCGTCAAATGTGGTGCCCATGTCTCCGCTGATCCAACTGCCTGCGGCGGAGGCTGTCTTTCCGTATGTGACAACTTTGGTTGAGTTCCACATAGTTATCCAGCCGTTTGCCGTGTTAACCGTGTATCTGATAATCTCGCCGTTTGGACCGTAAAGGCTGGTGCCTGAAGGCACGTTCGTCATGCTGTATATCCAGCGTCCGCTGATGGCTTCATAGGCGTTCCACGTTGTCCCAGAAGTTGTCCACAAGTATGCAAAAGAACCCGCATAGTTAAATGATGCCCAATGGAATACTTGACCAAACATCAGCAATGTATTGTTCCAATTTCTGACCCAAAGTTCTTCACCAGTATGCAAATCGACGGCAACAACTTCCTGCTCAACCTTGGTGCCTCCTTGAGACTTGAATCTGTTGTAGTAAAGGTTCCCATTGATGACCACTGGAGTTCTGCTTGGTGCCGAAAAGAACTGTTCGTATGCGTCTCCTATTTCATAGGCCCAATATCCAAGATCACCGCCGACTAGACCTCCAGAAGACAATGGTTTTGCCCATAGAATGTGAGCACTCTCTGGTCCATTGTTGGAAGCGATGAACCGGTTAGTTGCACTCGCCAGCCAGTTGGTCGCAATGTCTGACCATTCTCTGAGTTGCGAATCTATTGGGCGAGTCCAATATTCGGTTGGAAGCGGAAATCCTGGATAATTAGGCGATTTTTCTTCCTGTACGGTAACAGATAGTTCCTTGCTGGTGCTGGCTTCATACAATATGTTGTATCCGCTGGCGTTGGACCACTGCGCTGGGAAGTTTGTCCGGAAACGATACGTACCGACCATTGTAGGCACGTATATTATTCCAGTCATACCCGTCGAGTCGGTTCTGATAGGGCCACGCGTCTCAGATGTATTGTCAGGTTTTGTGATCGTTACGGTTAAGCCTTCCCAACCATACTTTGCTTCTGGCAATGGATCGGTAATCCCGACAGTAATCAACACTTGTTCACCCACACCTACGGGGTTAGGCACTGCACTGATGACGAATGCATACGTCGTTTTGTGATGCACTGACTCCTGTCCGTATGTAGCTGGCATAATAAAGAGTGTACCAGTGAAAGTCAACGTTAGAATCAGAGCGATTGCAGATACCCATTTTTTTTCTCGATTTTTTGCTGATTTGACAACAGGTTTTTCGTACATTTTACGTTCTTCCTTATTTTTTATGTGAGGTGACCGTATGCTCTGAAAAAGCTTTTAAAAACTGGCAAGAAACATGCTTTCTGACAAATGCGGTACCATGTTTTAGGACTGAGATGTTGAAGCCTTAACTGGCTTAGAGCTCACAACGTTACAGGCGAGAGTATACCTTGCCACGGCCAGTTTAGAAAGGGCAACAATGAAAACAATCTCAAAGACTGCAGCACGGCGCGCCAAGAAATCTACCGCGCAGCCGTTGAACTTCAAGAAAAGGGTTTAGTTGAAAAAGTAATAACTGCACCGGCAGAATACAGAGCTATTCCAATTGCAGGGCGCAATCAACGTCTTGCTCCAACGCAAACATCAAGAAAACATGGAAGCGCACAAAAAGCCATGGGACTGCTCCATCGAATCAGGGAACCAAACCCTATTGCACAAATTCACAGAGAAGAACATCAATTTGTCCTAGTTCCCGAGAAAGAAGCACCCCGGCGCCAGATTCAGCAATGCATTTCGGAGTACTTCAGCTATTGGTGACGGCAGGTTGCCGAGGAATTCGCCCGCATAGAACTCCCGATTTCTAACCATGAAGGGTTTGCTGGGCTCTGGCGGACGAAACTTGGAGAGAGACTGAAACTCTTGACTCTCAGCTGCTACCGCTTTGAGTTTAACCGCCAGAGCTCTCTCAGCCCCTTTGTCCTTTGCCATTCTTTTTGACTAAAAAAAGGGAGAGGATATTGATTGTTGGTTCTCACCTTCGTTTTCTGAGGTAGACCGCTACTGCGACTACTACCGCGACTATGACTACTGCAGCGATTGCAACGTAGATTACCAGATTGGGGGCTTCAGCCGGAGGAGGCGCTTGAGTCTGCGAAGGCGAAGGCGCAGAGGTCGTCGGCGGAAGGGTTAGCGTGGGTGTAGGCGTGGGTGTTGCCGCTTGGGTTGCCGTCGGTTTCGGGGATGGCGAAGGTGGTGCTGGGCTAACCTGTACCATGGTCTTACCGCTTGACCAGTAGTAGGCATCGTTTCCTTCAAAGCGCGCAATCACGGTGTACGCGCCCGTCTCTGAGGCGGTCCATGCATACTCGAATTCTCCATAGTCGTTCGTCTGCAATTTGGCAAAGTCGACCCAGCCGCCGTCCTTGATGTAGCTTAGGGTTATGGGCACTCCCTTCACCCAAGGATACTGTAGCTCGGGGTGCTGCTGACTGAAGGGCGACATGTCTTCCACCGAACCGTAAATAACCGTGCTTTGTCCAAGCGTTATCGCCTGCGATGTTGCCGTGGTCGTTGTGGTTGTGGGTCCTTTGCCCCAGCACCAGATGTAGTCTTCTATGGTTTCCGTGTAGAGATTTCCATCAACAAGAGACACATCAGTCGCCGATGTTGGCGTCCAGTATCTCCAGATTTCGTCACCTGTCGTTGCATTCAAGCATATCGTGTATCCAGGGTATGTGCCCGCCACTGGAAAACCAGTGATCGCCATGGCAGCGCAGACAAGGTAGACTGCGCCGCCGCCGATCTGCATGGTGTAGTAGTCGATGACTCCTGGCGTGCTGTGCTTCCATATCAGGTTGCCCGTTTTTTGGTCTATGCAGTAGACGTTGTTCTGTTCACCGCCAGCCACGTATATGTTTCCGTAGCCAGCGGAGATGGACTGCACGAAGTATTCACCCGTTGCGTAGGTCCACTTGTACGCACCCGTCTTCGCGTCCAAGCAGACTACATGGTCAGCGACTATGCTTGCGTTGTTGGTCTCTGTCCCTAGGAACACCAAGCCATTGTCGATCACGGGCGATGGGTAGAACTTGTCTTTGGGGTCGCCTGTTCCTGTGAAGTTCCACACTAACTTGCCTGTGGCGGCTTCAACGCAGGAGCACCAGGTGCTGTAGGAGGCGACGCCGTACAGTAGCCCGTCAGCGTATGCCAGCCTGCCTCTTATGGTGGACTGGTTCCAGACGAGGCTTACTGACGGGAACTCGGTGTGGCTTAGCTTCAAGCAGCTTACGTTGTTTCCTGAGGTCAGGTAGATGGCGTCTCCGTCTTCGAACACCTGTGGAAACTTAACGGACAGCGCTGGACTTCCAGCAACAGTCATCTTGTAATATGCGTTTCCGTTGTTCTGGCTGAGAGCCACCGCGCGGCTGGAGTCGAGCACCCATGCCGTGTGGAAAGCCAACTGAGGCCACCTCTGTGAACCGCCTGTCAGGTTAAACTGCCAGATGACTTCTCCCGTGTTCTGGTCAAGGCAGTAGTAGCAGTGGTCAAGAGTGCTGCCGGTGAAAACCTTGCCGTTGTCTGCGAGTATCTGGGACCACTCGTACACCGGGATGTCGGCGCGCCACAGAGTATGGTTTGTATAGGGGGCTGGACCTTTGGAGAAACCTGTTTTGGGTTCATTGCCGCAGGGTGAAGTAGTGAGGGGGTAGTTGGTGACGCCGACCGTCGGGCGATAGGCGCCCTCAGGCGTTTCGGTCAACCGAGTTCTCCACTCGCTAGGCGTCGGTATCTGAATCTCTTGCGCTTTGGCGGCTTGAGCTGAAGACTGTGGAATCACAGCCGTTGCTGAAGTGAGTGCAAGCATCAGAATTATCGCAACCGTGAAGAGCGTTTTGTTCCTTTGAATTGTTAGCTTGTTTGCGACGTTGTTATTCGACATTTCCATTTTTCCTCCAATTCTCGACAGTTGTGCCCAGTTGCTTTAAATAACTTTTGGCTGACTGCGAAATATGGCACAACAAGGTCAAGCTGATCAGTCAAATTTACTGAAAATCGCAGGAAAATAGGATAATCCACCAAGTTTCGAGGAGGGAAGTTGGGATTTCGAGGCAAATCTTAAATGGCTATATACAGTAGATAAGAACCCTGTCGGGGGATTGGGCGACGATGAAGTTTGACTCCGTGGACTTGGCGATAGTAAACATTCTGCGGAAAGATGCACGCCGGAGTTTCACCAGCATCGCCAGAGAATTGGGAATTTCACCCACCTCTGTGCACTCTCGGTTTTCCAAGATGAAGAAGGCGGGACTGATAAGAGGCTCCGTGATACACATGAACCTGTACCAGTCTGGAGGCTACGTGGCTCAGATGGGCATAAGGACAGTTGCTTCTGAAGCCAAGAACGTCGCTGAATACCTGTACGGCCTCAAGCTGCGGAACGCGGTGGTCTACTGCTGGGAATGCATGGGACACTACAACGTTTTTGCCTGGATTTACCTGAAAGACATCTTGAGCGTGTACACCATCAAGCGCATGATAACGCAGAACCCCGCAGTCATCGAAGTGAACGCAAGCATCATCACCGAACTTGCCTCACACTACGACAAGTTCGACGTGGGAAACAAGTTGAAGGGATGAGCAAGAATAGACAAGATTGACTTGAAAATAATCGAAATCCTGGCGCGAGACTCACAGAAACCGTTCAGCCAGATCGCAAAGGAGCTCAACGTAGGAACTGACACGGTTTTCAGAAGATACAAGAGAATGAGAAAACAGGGAGTCATCAAAAGTCCTACCATAATCCTCGACTCGAGAATGTGCGGATTTGAAGGTCTCGTTGATTTCCTAATCAAAGCAAAGCCCGGCGCAGACATAGCGAGGATTCAAGAACAACTGGCAAAATTGGAAACTGTAACGCTGACCGCCAAAACCTTGGGAGACCACGATCTCTACTGCTCGATTTTCTTCAGGGACTTCAAGCACTTGACGGAGATAAGCGAGAGAATCCGCGGGATAGAAAACATAGTCACAGCGGATCCAGTCATATACATATCGCAAAACTGGACGATACCGTCATCCTCGTGGTCCAGTCCGGCTATGGTGCCTCCGCCGAAGCACGTGTCTGAAATCTTCGGCGAGTGACTGAAAAAACAGCAGTTTCGCACGCTTAGCTTATCTCGGAATTGAGGGCTTCGCAGCCTCCACAACTGCTATATACCAATTGGCAAAATAAGCGGAATGCATGATCCGTGAAGCCCCATCCAAAAAGGTTGCTCCGAAAAGGTTGTTCGTTCCCTCTTTGGCATTGGCGGCTTTCACCGAGCAGAACATGGACCTTCTTGTAAGCTTGTTCCTGATAGATATAGCCTTGACGTTTCAGGTTACGGCTGGCACGGCAAGTCAGATGGTGGCGATTTCTAAGATGGCTGCCGTCATCACGGGGCTGCTCATCAGCGTTCTGAGCGTTAGGTTCAGGCATAAATCTTTGCTGCTCGTAGGTTCACTCGTCATCATCTTGGGTCTGCTGGGCTGCGTCCTAGCCCCCAGTTTTGCCTTCATGGAAATCTTCTATCCCTTGGACGGTGTCGGGTCGATAATGGTTGTGGCGATGAGCATGTCTCTCATGGGCGAGTTCTTGTCCTTAGACAGGAGACCCAAGGCGATAGGCTGGTTCAACGCCGCCGGCACCCTGACATGGTTCGTGGGGGCTCCCGTCGCGGGTCTGCTCACGGGCATCGGAGGCTGGCGTTCCGTTATACTGTTGTTTTTCCTGCCACTCTCAGTCGCCGGTTTGGTCCTAACGTATTTCAGCGTTCCATCCATGTCGCGTAAGCACGAGCCGCCAGTCGGAAGAGAGGCTTATCTGAGCAGCTTCAAGCAGGTTTTTCTCAACAGGTCCGCCGCCGCTTGCCTGATTGGTGGCATGCTTTTCATGGCTTCGCACGTGTGGGGTATCTACGGAATCACGTTCTACAGGCAGCAGTTCTCGGTACCGGTCGAGTATGCAGCGTTCATCATCGTTGGCACGACTACTTTCGGCGCGTTCGGCAACGTCATTGGCGGTCGACTCGTGAACCGAGTGGGACGAAAACGCTTGACCGTACTCACTCTAGGTTTTGCGAGCATGCTGGTGGCCGTCCTCGTTTATGTGCCCAACGTTTGGCTTGCGTTGTCCATTAGCTTCCTCAACGCGTGGCTCCGCCAAGTGGGGTTCACCGCGATATACAGCTTGAACCTGGAGCAGGCGCCGAAGTCTCGCGGAACCATGATGTCAATCAGTGGGGTGCTGAACGCGTTGGGCGCTGCTTTCGGAGCTGCGCTGGGCGGACCAGTGCTCGACCTGTTTGGCTTTCAAATCTTGGGTCCTACACTTGCGGCTCTGGGGCTTGCCTCTGTTTCTGTGTATCATTTCTGGGCGAAAGACCCCTGCAAGACTTAGACTGAACTTAGGATTTCCGGCGGTCTCGAGATTCTATGGAAAAAGGGGGAGAGGTGGTTTTGGGTGGTTCTCAGTTTATCTCCGCCGTCTCATTATGAAGACCGCTGCTGCGGCGACTGCAACTATGACGATGACTGCCGCGACTATTGTGTACAACTCAGTGCCCGCGGTTGAGCCCGCGTTGGGTGCCTGTGAAGGCTGAGCGGGTGAGCCTGCTGGAAAGGTTGCGTCTACTCCGACTGCCGTTTCTGCTGAGGAGGGCCAGTACGAGTTGGACCCGGCGAAGGTTGCCGTCAAGATGTATTTGCCTGGGGTTTGGGGTGTCCACATGCAGCTGTACGAGCCGGTTGAGTCGCTTGTCACCGTGGCGATGTCGACGCTGTTGCCGTTGGGGTCTATGGCTGTCAGCTTCACTTCAACGCCCTTGGCGTTGGTTGGTTTTGGCTTCTGCATGTAGATGTACTCCATCCATGCTGCCATGCTGTCGTCAGACATCGCTGGAACTGTGCTGAATTCGCCGCTGGCCACTTTTGCCTTGGCGCCTGCAGACTGGTCTGAGACCTTGCCCTGTATGATCATGCTCTGCCCTTTGGTTATGCTTGCCAGTGGTGCTTCGACGGTTATGGCGGTTGGTCCTTTGCCTACGCTGTACACCTGTGCGTCGTAGTAGTTGTAGTACGTCAAGAAGCCGTCTGCCAGTGCGGCGGTGGATTCGCCTCCTCCTCCGACCTGACCAAGCCAGCCAAGCATCGTGTAGAGTTCTCTTCCAGTGGTTGCGTCAAGGCAGTAGAGCTTCTGTCCCTTGTACAGCGGCACGTTGGGCGAGTGCTCGTTGTTGAAAGCATAGACCTTGCCATCCGCGATGGCTGCTATGAAGATGGGTCTCAGTCCCCACGGTGTGTCGAGGCCGCCGTTGGTGTTGTTGTAAGTCCACAGCACCGCGCCGTTCTTCATGTCGTAGCAGATGACTTCTCCGCCGAAGCCCTGTGAGTACAGGTTGCCGTAGGCGACGAATCCGACTTGTCCGCCGCCTCTGCCGCTTCCGTAGTATGTGTATGCGCGAGTTGCGCCTGTGAGGGGTCCCCACAGCTTGTCGCCGGTGTCGATGCTGTAGCCTTCCCACTCCATCGTCTCGATGTTGGTGATGGTGAACACGCGGCTCTCAGTGTCTATGGGTCCAAGCATCGGCGTAATGGGGGTGGCGGGTTCGGGGTAGTTCTTGATCCACAGCAGTTGTCCTCGGTTTGCAGGCTTGTCGCTGAGAGCCCACATCGTGACGGGGTACGGAGTCTTCGCTATCACTCCGCCCACTGAGGGCCAGACAGCGCTTGACCCCAGAATAACGTCTCCTGGGATGACGGCGACGATGGAGGGTGCTCCGAGTCCGGATATGTCTGGCAATGTTGCGTTCCAAGAGTAGGCTTTGCTCATATCTACCTCTTTGCCGTTAGGTCTCCACTGGTAAGCGTTGGTGGTGGTTCCCAAGCCGAGGTGCAGTCCCATTTGGTCTTGCGTATTGTTCCATAGGCCTATCCATCCGGTGCGTGTCGTCGCGTTGAAGTTGAGCACGTAGCGCACTATCTCTCCTTTGGTCGTGTACACCTCGTAGCCAACAGGGACTTTGGTTATGTTGTACAGCCATTGTCCCGTGAATCCGTCGAAGGCTATCCATTTGGAGCCTGCTACCTCCCAGATTATGCCGCCGACGACGCCGTGTTGGTTCATCGACTCGTAGTCGAAGAGCTGTCCCTTCATTGCCGCTCTCATGCTGAATGGCGATGATCCTCCGGGTGGCGTCTTGACGCTTTCAACTCCGATTTGGTCTGAGTACCAAAGCTGTTCGCCGGTTCGCAGGTCCACGCAGACGTATCCTCCTGAGCGGTCTAGGGCTCCTCCTGAGTGTCCCAGCGGCACTTGGTAGTAGAGCTTTCCTGCCATGATGATTGAGTTGGCGAATCTGCCTTCGTAAGAGCCGCCTGAGTAGAAGCCCACGCTTGGGATTGCAGTTGTTCCTCCGACGATGCCTCCGAACTCAATCGGCTTTGCCCACATAATGTGGGGGCTGGCTGGCGCGACGCCGTCTGTCTGCCACAGATTGGGGTGGCCAAGCTGACCTCCGCGGAGCCAGTTTGACGCGATGTTGGCCCATTCCGTGTTTTGCATCTCTATTGGGCGAGTCCAGTATTCCGTTGGGAGCGGGTAATCTTCTACGGGGGCGATTTGCTCCTGCTGCACCGTTAGGGTGGCTGTTGTGCTGCTCGGCAGAAAAGTGTCGCCGACGAAAGCTTCACTGCCTGGTCTGAGCTCTGATGCTTTGGAAGCCAAGCCGTTCTGCGGATTAATCCAAGTTAGCACTTGTCCAGAGTACTTGAACGTGAAGGTGTAGGTGCCGAGTTGATCGGGTGTGTACAGCGTGTAGGTGGAGCCCGTGGGGTCAGAGACGAATGGCCCCAAGTTCTGGGTACCGCCGTCTGGCTTCGTCACGGTGATGGTGAAGTCGTGCCATCGGTCTCCTGCTATGCCCGATGCTGTCGGGGGTGCTCCGTGGAGCCACATCACAAGGAAGACCTGTTGTCCAATGCCCACGGGGTTGGGTGAGATCGCCAAGTATGGGTAGGTTGGCATGGTTATCGGTGGGTCGTGTGCGAAGACGGAAGGCGAGAAAGCGAGCAAGGCAGATGCTGTTAGCATTAGGATTAGGCTGATGGCGTAGATTCTTCTGTTTCTTTGTGGTTGGGGGTTCTTGTTGCTAAGAGTCTTCAGTATGTTTCCTCTCATTCTCATTTTTTTCTCTCCTTTTTTGCGTGCAGCGTTATGATGCGATGCGAGTTTAAGCATTCTTTGAGAGTGGCTCTACTGAAAAATGTTAAGTACAGTTTAAGCAGATGAGATAATAGTCAGCGGTGCCGCGTGAAGGTCGCCGGCACTGTGCAACTGGCGAGTGGACAGAGTTGGTTTCCAGAGAAGAATGTGTTCAAACCCTGATGGATTTGGGGCTTACACGCCTCCAAGCTAAGGTGTACTTAGCGCTTGTCAATGTTGGAAAAACAAATGCGAGAACGATTGCGAGCGTATCGAGAGTCCATCAGCCAGACGTCTATCGAATAGTCCTCGGTCTCGAGAAGTCCGGCTTGGTGGAAAGAGTGATTGCAGTGCCGGTTGAATACCAGCCCAAACCCTTAGACAAGGCGGTGCCTATGTTACTCCAGCACAAGAACCGTCAACTTTCGCGGCTTAAGACGAGAAGTGCCAAACTTTTGGCTGAAAACGACAAGAAGAAAAAACCCTCCGTCCCTCGAGATGAAACAGGAGACATTGTCCTAGTGCCGAGAGGGCGGCGCCACATTCACAGAATCGGAGGTGCCATCAGTCAAGCTCAAACGAGTTTTGTGACTGTCTGCACCCAAGACATATTCAGGAAAGCAAAATTCCTCGACAGCGAAATCTGGAAAAAAGCCATGAGGCGAGGCGTGAACTTCAGGTTCATACTGGACAAACCAGAAGAATGGGAAGCAGAGCCCAGCCTTAACGGGTCCTCCGAAGAGATCGGTAGCTTTGACATTAGATTCGTCGCGTCAGCTCCGCCAACCACGGTCGGTCTGATTGACGATAGAGAAGCGTTCGTCAGAACTGCGATGGACATCGAAAGCTCAGTCTTGTGGGTTACCAACCCTTCCATAGTGAAGATGATAAAGCAGTATCTGGACCTGATGTGGGCAAGAGCGGGCTTGTTGCCAGCGAAGAAACCTGGCGCGCAAAGTAGCAGGCGTCGGTGAGTCTCCGAAAAAGAAGACTTTGTTCAGTCTCGCTGGGTTCTTTTGTGCGCTCGACATGAAATCAGTGAGTCCACGTACGCAAACCTTATTTTTCTTCTGTGAGCGAATTATGTGTCTACTCTTCGAAGAGTGTTGCTCAGTCAATTCGCAGGGAGAAGCTATGGCGGAGACTCTTCTTTCCCAGTCCGTGCTTGACGTTTTGATAATCATAGCTTCGTTCATCGCTCTGAACTACGCCAGTAGTATAGCAATAAGCAACGCTGCCAAGGTTGCCACCGTTTCACGGCTCGGAAAGACATCGGTCGGGTTTACGCTCATTGCCATGTCAACCACGCTGCCTGAACTGACGGTGGCGGTCATTGCCTCATTTTCTGGCGGTGCACCGCTCTCCGTCGGAAACGTGCTCGGGTCAAACATATTTAACATCTCAGTTATCCTTGGTTTGGCTGCGTTGTTAATACATCTGAAGCAGTTACGCAAGCCTCACAACTCTAACGGGAATACCTCGCTCAACGTAATTCCTGCTTTCGCTAAATCGGAACTCAGCAGCATTGAATTCGGCATCTTCATTTCGTCCGTGATTCCTCTGGTTCTGATTTATATCTCCACCGCCACGTGGATTGTAGGGTTGATTCTGCTTTTCATCTTCGTTGGATACATGTACAGACTGTCAAAGGTCAGGATGCCCGCGGAAAACAACCAGGCAGCCTCAGACCAGAAAAGCAAGCTGAAGCGATTCCTAATCTTAACCATCGCCGGCGCCCTCGGCGTGGTCATAAGCGCGAATTTCCTCGTAACTTCAGCCGTGAGGATAGCCGAAGCCGCGGGAGCGTCCCAGCAGATGATAGGCGCAACCATAATCGCCGCGGGCACCAGCCTGCCCGAACTGACAATAGGGTTGAAGTCTATTCTGGGAGGTCACCCGGCGCTTGCCTTCGGCAACATCATTGGTGCAAGCTTCGTTAATACGACTCTTATTCTGGGCATAACGTTCTGCTTGCCCGCAGCCTTAGGCTCATCCCTGCAGATGAACTTGAGCGTCTTTCAGAACCTCGTGATCTTCTCGATAATGACGAACCTGTTCTTCTGGTACTTCCTGTCGAGGGAGAAAATAGGGTGGCGAGAAGGCGCCATGTTCCTCTTCATATACGTCTTGTTCGTAGCGACGACGCTGGGCATAATCCACCCTCAGCCCCCAACCACGAGCACCCTAGTCTAGCGCAGCTGATACCCAATGCCGAAATAAAGGGGTTAACACCGAGAGCGTTGCTTTTTGCTAAGAACTTTCAGGATGTGAGCACACGTTGCTCTGAGGCCCAGAGTGTCTCCCGTGAAGGGAGCGGTGTGGTTCGGCAGCCGCCGCAGACCTCGCGGAACTCGCAGTCCCAGCATTTCCTCTCAGGCTCGCCTTGTCTCGGACTCTCCTGAATTCGCTGCTCCTTATACCTTGCCAGTGCTTCGGAGCGACTGCGCCTTCGCGTTGCCTTGCTGTCACGTCTTGTTTAGCCAGTTTCTGGATTTGCAGACTGTTTTTCCGGCAAACTTGAACTTCAAGCAGCCTTCTTCCGGGCACATTTCCACGCATCGCAAGCACATTATGCACTGGGAAGTGGCGACATCTCCGCTCTTGCCCTCATACACTTCATTGACCTGAGTTGGGCAGACACGTTTGCATACGCCGCATTTTGAACATTTCTCTTCAGTTTTGCTTAACCGTACTCCAGAAACCCATTTGAAAGGTGGAAACCTGTTGAATAACGCGATTAGTCCGCCTAGAGGACAAATCCTGCACCAGGAGCGCCTGAAGAAGAAAGCCGCTATGGTTACTATGGCAAGCACTGCGACGTTCAACGATGTTACGTAGTAACCCAGCTGGTAAAGCTGACCTGCAGTCGTCCCGAAAGTCCATTCTGGCTTGAGCACTCCAACAGAAGTTTCTGTCAACATGCACAGAGGCTTCATGGGACAGACTTGGCAGAACGGCGCCGAAAAATACGTGTAAATAAACCCTCCATTCTCCGTTCCAGGAACCAGCTGCGTGCCCACTATGGCTTCTGAAGCGAAAACCACGCAGAGAATCAGGATTATAGCGAGTATAACGTAGCTAAGTTGATGAAACTTCTCGTTGAATTCGTCCGAGAAATTCCGATGCTTAACCTTCAAAGCTTTTCTCAGACGCGTTATCAGGTCCAGATATAAACCAAAAGGGCAGACCCAACCGCAGAAGACTCTCCCAAGCAGAACAGACGCCAGAATTACGGCACCAATGACCACTCCTAATCTCACCAGTCCCGAAGCGGAGTAGTCCACAGCCCAACCGTGACCAGCATTCCAAAATGGGTAAATGTACACTTGCATTTGCCACAGAGCGCAGGTTACAGTTCTCCCGCAGGGATAATAACATCCGAAGGTTGGAATTGGAATTCCATCAGGCAGTAGTCCATTGAGCGGGTCGGTGCCTAAGAGGAATTCGTGTTGTGCAATCTCAGCGGAAGGCACTTCAGGCAGCCTCATGAGGTTGGGGAAGATGCCTACAAAAAGAAGAAAAACAAAGACTATTTGAACGAGCAGCCTCAAAGAGCTGATTTTTCTGGTCTTATCTTTCTTAGCAACCGCCAAGGCAACCGCGGTCACTCCAACACCGACGGAGATTACAGCTACTGGCACCACGTAAGGGGTATCTGGCGGCGGCGGATACTCGTGCGGAACAAGGTTAACCGCTGAACCTGACGGATCAGTTACGTTTACGAAAAGCCTATCCGTGATGTGATTCTGCAGTGGAAAAATATTCCAGAACCCAGCCATGTCAAGCTGCAAGCTGGCGCTGAATTCGCCCGTTTGAGGATCAGCTGAAGCGTCTATATTGACGTAGCTGTAGTCGGGTCTGACAAAAGTCACCAACACCGTGGCGTTTGGTTCTGGCGGGCAAATCATGCCAGCCACCGTCACGGACTCGTTTATGTTTGCTTGAGTTTTGCTGATGTTTGCGGTCATATGTGGACCGTAGCAGGGAAGCGGAGGTTGCGACAACGCATCCGCGGAGAATGCGGACTCAGCTGCAGCAGCATTATTCAGCTCTACTTGCTGGAAAGAGACGTTGTTTCCTGCGCTGGCAGGCTGTGTTTCTTGGTTCAAGGTTGGAAGAGGCTGGAAAACGAGTCCTGTCAAAACTACGATAACAGTCATTAAAGCGAGTTTTGACAGACTACTCATCCCCTCATCTGCCTTGTAGACTGAGCTCTCAATCCTGCCGTTACGGTAGAATAATGGACTGGGTTCACTTAAAATGATATCTTTATGTTGCATAGAACTTCGTGTGCTCTATTACTTTGGGAAAAGAGACTATTTCTCTCTGAGAACCCTAGGAATGTACGCGCACCGAGGGTCAGACCCGAAGATGTCACCTGTGAAGTAGAGCGCTGTGGTTCGACAGCCTCCGCAGATGTCTCTGTACTCGCAGACGCCGCATTTCCCTTTCAAGTTGCTTTTGTCCCTGACTTTGGCGAAAAACTCGCTGCTCTGCATGCCATTCCAGATGCTCTGGAGGCTTTGGGTTCTGATGTTGCCGAAGCGGTAGTAATCGTTGTAGCTGCAGGGGATGGCGTCGCCGTTCTCTGCGATGCTCATGAACTTGCCGAAGAAGCAGCGTCCGAGGAAGAAGTGGTTGAACCAGTTGTCCCAGTCGGCCATGCCTCGCTGTTTTGCGACCCGCGCATACGATGGGTAGTAAACGTTCACATCGGGCTTATGCTTGTACTGCAAAGCCAAGTCGTAGAGTTTGTTCCAAGCCCACTCATACTGCGCGGCGGTGGGACACGCCCTACGGTTGGCTTCGTCGCTGCCGTAGGGAATCATGCCGTGGAAGATGACCCAGCGGGCGCTATGCTTCTCCGCCAGGTTGAGCACGTCGGTGAAATCGTTCTCGTTCACGTTTGAGACGCCTGCGCCAGCGTTCGCCAGTGTGTAGACGAGGCAGTTCAGGAGCTTTTCCCGCGACAGCCTTTCCATCGCTGAGACCGCGGACGCGTACGCGCCCCTGCCCCGTACAAGGTCATTTGTGGCTTGGGCGCCGTCGATGCTTATGGACACGCGGACCTCGTTCCTCACGATGTTCACGTAGGCTTTGTCGTCGAGGAGGCGTCCGTCGGTTATGATGCTCGCGTTCAACCCGACTTTCCGAGCGTAAGCTATGACTCCGAAGAGGCCGCTGCGGAGGAGCGCCTCGCCGCCCGTTACGCCGAAGAAACTGGCACCGAACTCGTAAGCCTGATCCACGAGATGCAGGGCTGCGGCTGTGTCCATTTCGCCTTGCGCTGCAGGTTTTCCAGCTGAAGTGCAGTGCGCGCAGCCGTAGCCGCATTGGAACGTGCATCGCCACGGCAGGATGTACAGGGGTCCTTTTCGATTCATAGCCATCTCCTCCTAGCTAGAGTGAGCCTCTGTAATACTTTGTGGCTGGACAACCTACACATTTCCCATCGATGTACCGAGGGCAGGATTTGCAGTCCACTCCGCAGGGTGCAATCGACTTGTTCAGTCCAGTCAAGTTTTCTCTCACCGGAAAGAAAGGCGAAAGATAATCGTCGCCTATCGGGTAGAATTCTGACCTGCGAATTCCCTGGCTGCTCCGCAGCGAACATTTCTCCATAGAGATGCTTTCCAGCGTGTCTCGGTTCTCCGCCACAACGAAGGCGATTAGGTTGAATCCGCCGATGGCTTTGAGTATGTTAACCACGCGGGGGCAGTTCCTGAAGCGGTTAAGCAGGTTCTGCATGGCTTCCGCGTTTTCCATCTCCAGCATTACGATGGCGGGAAGGAGCTTCAACTGGGCAAGGTTCACAACAGCTGAGACCTTGATGGTTCCGTTGGCTAGGAGTTTTTGCAGCCGCTTCTTGGTTCCCATGCTCGTGAAACCCGTAATTCTTGACAGTTCCTCTAGAGATGTTCTGCCGTTTGCCTGCAGTTGGGAGACTATCTTTCTGTCAACGTCGTCCAAGGTCGTACCCAGTTTATTTTCTAAACACAAGTTATTAATATTGTTTATCTGTTAAACTATCGCACAATGTTGACGCCAAAAAACGTCGAGAGAGTCTATCCATGACGACAAAGGCAGTTATCCCAGCAGAAAACGACAGCGGATTGAATGCACGCTTGGCTGAACACTTCGGCAGAGCGCCGTACTTCGTCATCGTCGATTTAGAAAACGGCAAAGTCACCAGTGTCACGACAGTACCGAACACCGGCGAACACGTCGGAGGCGTCGGACACCCGCACGAAAAGCTGTTGGCGCTCAAGCCCGACGTAGTCATCGCACGCGGAATGGGACCTCGAGGTCTGCAGAGTCTCCACGACGCTTGCATTAAAGTGCTGAAGACCAATGCACCCACAGTGAAGGAGACAGTTGCTGCCTTCCAGCAGGGTAAACTGACTGAACTTGAAAGTGGCTGCGAACACGCTCACCACCATTAATCAAATTCCCAGCAGGAATTGAGGTCAATGCAGCCCAGCCTGTATGCAGTCAAGAAACAGAAAGGACAAACCACAGGTACACGAAAGACACTCGTCCGTCTGGTCGTCATTGACCACGAAAAAGGAAAAAAATACCCGCAGAATTTCGTCTGCGTCCTTCCGGGTCAACTGGGTTTTCCCACCAGCACTTTCGACAAACTCTACGGGACAAGAGCCGAGGAAATGGCAAAAACCCTTCTAACCGATGCATTGAAGAGAGAGACTGATTCGGCAATAAGACGGGAAATTAGGCGCCGCTTGGAAGCGTTCCAACGCTCCAGAAATCCAAGCGGCACATCTCAGAGAGAGGAGGAGCCTTCGGAGTAGTCGTCCACCGAAATCTCTTTAAAGCAACTCCTACCCAACACACTCAACAGCACTCAAAACGATAGGCTAAGAAAAGGAGAAACAGAATTATGCCCAAAATCAAAGCACGAGCTACCCTCGTCGAAAACGTCCGCTCAATAGTAGACAACCAGAGAACGCATAGCGTGGTCTGTGACCTCTCCACCCCCGCGGGCGGAACCGACACCGGACCCACAGCCCTCGAACTCAGCCTTATGGCCCTGGCAGACTGCGCAGTCACAATCTTCGCCGACGTCTGCAAGAAAAGCAACGTTCCACTCAGCAAAATGGAAGTCACCGCCGAAGCCGACAAAGCACCCGACTCACCCGCAGTCACAGGCCTGACCATGAAAGTCAACGTCGTATCCACCGCCCGGAAGGAGCTCGTCGACGCCGCTTGGAGACGCACGGAGGCTAACTGCCCCGTCTTGATAATCTTCAAGGACCCGACTCCTGTGACGGTGGAGTTCGAGAGCAAAACCGCATAGGCTACTCGAACCCTGAACTCCTACATCCAAGTCTCCCTACAACCATCCTGCAATCTCCACCGTGAAAGGAAGAAGCCTAGTTGAAAACAGCGCTAATCGTCTACATCTCGCAAACGGGCAACACCGAAAAAGTAGCCCACGCAATCCGACTCGGCTTGGAAGACGCCGGTGTGCGAGTCACTTTGCTTAAAACTCAGGAAGCCGCGGAAGTTGACTTCTTCGCCTATGACCTCGTCTGTCTGGGCTCGCCTTCCTTGCAGTGGCATCCCGCGGAACCCATGGTAGCCTTCCTTAAGAAGAAACTCGAAATCTACCGTAAACAAGGCAGAATCAAACCCTCCGCGCCCAAAGCTCTAGGAAAGAGCGCGCTCATCTTTGTCACGTATTCAGGTCCCCACACAGGCTTGGATGAGGCAACGCCGGCGGGCAAGTACATGGGCCAGTTCCTCGAGCACGTGGGCTTCGAGGTGAAGGCTGAATGGTACATTCTCAGCGAGTACCACGGCTCACTCGAAAACAACACGCTGGGCAGAATGGGCGACATTCGTGGAAAACCCACCGCCGATGAACTGCTGAAAATTAGAGCAGACGCCAAAGAACTTGGACAGAGCCTGTAAACGTCTACTCGGTCCCGCTGAGGAACACGGGTTCGTCTTGCTTTTCCCTGTCTACCACGAGTCGTCCATCCGCTATGACTTTGTCAACAAGGTTCACGCCAAGGCTGTAACCCAGAAACCTGTGATTAGGCACATTCAGAATCGAAACGTCCGCCCGCTTACCCACCTCCAGACTGCCCACTTCCCCGGCGCGGCAAACCGCGTGCGCCGCGTTAATCGTGGCAGCCGTGACAGCCTCTGCCGGCGTCATGCGCATGATGTAACAGGCCAACGAAACGACTAACTGCATGTTCTGGACCCAGCAGCCCGCGTTGAAGTCAGACCCCAAAGCCACGGGAACGCCGTAGTCAATCATGGACCTGGCGTCGGCGTGCCTGCCGACCATGAGGCTGAAGCTGGCGGCGGGCAGCAACACTGCGACGACTCCCTTGGTCGCCAGAGCCTTGATGCCCTGCGTGGTGCAGAAGTTTAGGCTGTCGGCTGAAGCTGCGCTGATGTCGGCGGCTATCTCTGCGCCTCCGAGCGTGCTTATGTGGTCGGCGTGGATTTTTGGCTTCAGTCCGTGGTTTTTTCCTGTCGCCAAGATTTTTTTTGCTTGTTCCACGTTGAAGATTCCTCTCTCGCAGAAGACGTCGCAGAACTCCGCTAGCCCGAGCTGAGTCACTCTTGGAATCGTCTCCTGCATGACCAAGTTCACGTATTCTTCGACGTTGTTCCTAAACTCAGACGGCACCACGTGGGCTCCGAGGAGCGTCGGAACCACGTTCATGCAGTGCAATTGGTTCAAGCGCCGTGTGGCCTCCAGAATTTTCACTTCATCCTCGGTGGTTAGTCCGTAGCCGCTTTTGGCTTCAACCGTCGTC
Organism: Bathyarchaeia archaeon; assembly: GCA_041946875.1. Lineage (GTDB taxonomy): Archaea > Thermoproteota > Bathyarchaeia > Bathyarchaeales > Bathycorpusculaceae > JADGNF01. The sequence goes on along the minus strand of JBHGBG010000020.1, from coordinate 9,565 downwards.
GTGCCGTGCGCAAGCATCGTGTCCAGCTTTTCCAAGCCGAGTTCGACGAGTTTTTCCACACGGGTTCTTCGCGTCTCGCGGACTGTTTTGAGGATACCGTCGCCCCCGTTGAGAAGTTCCGTGTAAGATGCGCCTTCAACCCGCATCTCGAACTCTTCCTCACGAGAACCCGCAAAAACCAGATGCGTGTGTGCGTCGACGAAGCCTGGCAGAACGGTTTTTCCTTTGGCACTGAGAACATCTTCGCCCCGGAAGGCTTTCGTCACGTCGCGGGTCTTCCCCACAGCCGCTATTCGCCCTTGGCGAATCGCCAGAGCGCCGTCTTGGATTGTCCCCAGCTCGCGCATCTGCTTGCCAACGCGGGGCGTCTGGCTGCTGCCAGTTAAGGTCACAAGTTCCTCCGCGTTCACAATGAGTATATCTGCGCTTTCTCGCGTTCGTGCCTTAGACGCTTTGCTCATGACCCATGCGTCTCCATAGGTTTCTTAGTTCTGTTTCCGAGCGGAATATGCCCTGTGTTTCTGAAATCCCCAGCGGTCTCTGAGCTGTCTCTGCGTCTGTATCTGGAAACAGGCACGTGTTCTCCTCCCAAAGGCAGTGGACTATGCTCTGTGTGCAAGGAAGTAATATAGGTTGCCGAGAAACAGAACAACACAACAACACTACACTAGAAAACCCGAACGCGACTCTTAAACGTTTAAGTCCACCCCGCCTTCTCTCACATAGAGAGGCAGAAACAGTGCGCGCCGGAGTCAAGTTCAAGTATCTAACATGGAGCCAAATCTACACGTTGCTGCTGCGGCAAGCCAGCCAAATCCGTGCGAGTGGCTTCAAACCTGAGGTCATCGTGGGCATCTCCCGAGGCGGCTGGCTTCCAGCCCGAGTCCTATCCGACCTGCTGGAAAACCCAAACCTCGCAAACGCGAAAGCCGAAGCCTACACAGGCATAGCCGAAGCCAAAGCGGAGCCAACGCTGACGCAGCCTGTCTCGGTGGATGTGACTGGAAAGCGCGTGCTTATCGTGGACGAAGTGGCAGACACGGGCAAGAGCCTCAGCCTAATCCGCGACCACGTTCTGGCAGGAGGCGCCTCCGAAGTCCGCGCTGCCACGCTGTTCTGCAAGCCCCAAAGCGTGTTCAAGCCAGACTACTGCGAGAAAATAACGTCTAGCTGGATAGTCTTTCCTTGGGAAGTCAAGGAAACCCTGAGAGGAATCCTCCAGAAAAACGGAGGCGACCCTGCGCATGCCAGAAATCTGCTGGGAAAACTGGAACGTGCCGGCGTGCCCAAACGTCTCACAGCCAAATTCCTGAAAGAGTTCAGCGAGGGACCACCATGCTGAAACACTTGGGAGAGCATTCGATGTACGTTGAGATTGCGGGGTTCCGAGATGTCGCCGTGAAGGACTCGGAGGAACTCCTGAAAGCGGTCCGCCGAAACCTTCCAGCCCACGTTGAAATCCAACTTTTCGACGCCGACTTGGTCGCCACGTGGCAACACCTGTACTTCTCCGCCTTGAACGCGCTGACCGCTTTCCGCTCGGGACGCGGCGTCTCGAAGAGTTTGGCGGTTGAGACTGTGCTGTACGCTTCGACGGAACGGCAGATTAAGAAAGCCATCCAGTGTTTGGGCGTTAAACCCTCGTCTAGAAACGTGGCTGCTGTCATCTTGACCGGCAACGCTGGCTTGGCTGAAGCTGGGCTGGAAGTTGTCGCCAAATGCCTGGGCAAGGAACCTGATGATGCCGTCTTAGAATTGACAGAGGAGAAAGTCAAGCGCGTCAGGGCAGTCTTCGCCATCTCGGACGCTGAACTTCAAACAGTCTTAGAAAAGAGTAGCGCCGACGCTGTCGTTGACTTGGTCCTTGAACGAGTGGCTCTGCTGTCCACTCATCTCTAGCTCAGAGCATTTTCTCCTTCTGCACTGATAGCAAGTCGCTGGGCTTCAGGAGCGACACACCCGTCCAGCTGCCCAAAACCTCGACCAGCAAGACCTTGTCGGGGTTGTCCAGATCCACCTTGTTCTTTATGTCCGCGGCGACGACTTCGATGAAGTCGCGGGTGTGGATGCTCGTGAACCGCTTTTCAACCGTGACGCGGAAAGTCTCGTTCGGGTCGAGCGCCGAGGCGAGTTCGGCGGCTGCCCGCTTGATCTCGTCGAGACTTGTGCGAACGACTTTCTGGATGGGGATTATCCTGAAGGCGTAGCGAAACTCGAACGGCTTCTCCTGCAGGACGACGCGGAGCTTCTCGACGGCTTCGACGGGGTTCAGCGTGGTCTTGCCGACTATGACGCCTCGGATGCCGCTCTTGTCCGCGGCGGGCGCAGGGTCTCCGATTTCCTTCAGAAGGAAGGTGAGTTCGTAGCACATTTGGCGTTCGTTTCCGCGCATGGTTGTGGCTAACAGGTTGAACTCTGACAGCATCGAAGTTGACTCCACAGCAAGAGTAGCAGGGAGGAGTTATTTCTGTTTTCCCTCGCAAGCGAAGCAGCGCAAATCCTCTTTTGGTCTCCAGCGTGTCTAGTGCCCCTTTGCGACGCAGACAGTGGTTGGATTCTTGTGTGGCGTGTTCTCTTGAGAGAACCATGCTGTTCTTCAGCGAGAGCTAAATCGCACTGATGTGCACAACTGTTGATGGCTGAGGGTGAACTAAATAAACCGCAAAGCATGTTCCATGATAGCTCTGGTGTCATTGCTTCTTGCCTCGATGTGCGCTGGACCAGCGTTCGTTGGTCTATCGAAGGCGAATCCGTACTACTATGACTCGGTCGAGGACGGCGTAATTGCGCCACCCGAAGGAACTCAGCCCCCTGACATCTTCATCGTCACTCCAGTCAACGGCACAGCGTACGCATCAGGCAACATCTCAATCACGTTCACGGCAACCATGCCTCCTTCAAACAATGTCTCGCTAGACATTACGAAAATCTACTACACAGGAAGCTGGCAGAGAAGCCCCACTCAGCTCGATTTCGGAACGCTGCCTTTGGCCCTCTCTATCAACCTGACGGATGTGCCTGAGGGACCCCGCTGGCTGAAAATCTCGGCGGAAGCCACGGGAATGCACATGACTTATCTGGCACGCGGGTCGGCTCCTGGAGCAAGCAGCATTCCAGCTATAATCACGCATTACGTAACCATGAAGATTGTTGGCTCTTCGACGGTCAACTTCACCGTGGACACCACGCCACCAATAGTCTCGGTGTTGTCGTCAGAGAACAAAACCTACTGTGAAGACAGCGGCTTCCCTCTTAATTTCTCAGCAACCGAGCAGACATCATGGGTGGGGTACAGCCTTGACGGGCAATCCAACGTGACCATAAGCGGAAACACGACCCTCAACGAGCTGGCTCTGGGCTCTCACGCCCTGGTTCTGTACGCGAACGACACTGCCGGAAATGAAGCTTCAACCGCCTCTGCCTTTACCATAGTGCCTTCGCCGACGCCCTCGCCCACGCCTTCATCCGAAACCTCACCTTCCCCATCCCCAATACCAAGCCTTTTTCCGCCTTCCACCTCGTCTCCCTCACAGAACGCTGAACATCCACCTGTCCTTGATCTGCCTGTAGAAACAATCCTTGCCGTAACCTTGGCTACCATCTTCCTCTTAGTCTCAATAGCGTTGGTGCTGAGAAGCAAACGTATGAAGCACTAGACCAGGGAATTTGCGGTGGTGGAATGGGTCAGTGTTGCTTGTTGGCTTTTTTCACAGCCCGACTAGAGGCTCGAAGCCGTCGCCTCACATCATCCCCGAAAATACTCTCAGGCAAGAGATTTATTCCTTTTCCGCATCGCTGCGGCTTTCAGACTAGAACTCGACGGAAAAACCCTCGGGCTGTCTGAACTTCTGCGACAACCATCGACACTTGACGAATAATAACCTTTAAACCGTGCTGGGGCAAGGTAAACTACACCACGGTAAGCGCGGAGGTGAAAAAGGAAAATGGTGTTCGTCGAAGAAGACGAGGAATGGGAAGAGGGCGAAGAGGAAGAGTGGGAAGAAGAAGAATGGTAAATCAGCACGTCAACTTTCTGTTTTTTCTTGTTCCTTAGGATATGAGTTTGTTGCTTTTCTCGCTGCCGATTCCGCGTGTGGCTGACCTAGGGCTTCCATGACCTTTTTGAACTGAGGTTTTATGTCAATCAGAGTTGTTGCGGTCTTCCACACAGAATCCTTGTTCACGGTGAAGTATTCGTGCGTCAGGTCAGTTCGCATCTCAGAAAGGTCGCGATATGGGATTCGGAAACGGTAAAAAAGCTCCTTGACGCTTCTATGCTTCGAGAGCACTCGGACAGCTTCTCCGACCTTCCTAATGTTGGCATCCACGGCGTCAATCGTCTTTGCATCTTTGACAAAATCGTCGTATGTCATGTTCCTGGTGTATGTCTCGATTCTTTCAATGAAGTCGACAATTTCGATCAAGAAGAGCTTGGGCGCGCGTTCCAGATGATTCCTCTTCAAACAGAGACCGCCTCCTCTAAGACTTGGTCTTTAATGTGTTCGTTTAGGAATTTCTTGGAGACGACATCCACCTTGACGTGGAGCTTCCGTTTGAGGTATCTTCTCAACCTTGCCGTCGTGAGCAAGTCGACAATCTCAGAATATGTGACCAAAATGTCCAAGTCGCTCTTGTCTGTCTGCTCCCCTCGTGCGTACGACCCAAAAATATCTATGGTCTCTACTTTGAATTTCTCCTTCAACTCTGGTTTTAGCTCTTGAAGCCGATGTTTAACTTCATCGAGTGACCGCTGCATTCTATAGAATATCCTCGCAGACGTCAGTTGACGATTCTATTCTACACTCTGTTACCTTAAATATCTTCACTGGAAACCATCCCCATGCTGAGTGCGGAAAAGGTGAAACGTGGGTCACTCTTTATAACCCTGCATTTGCCTTCACTATTCGAAGCATCATGACGCGCATCGCTGTGATGGACTACGACAAGTGCAAACCCAAGAAATGCAACCAGCTCTGCATCAAGTTCTGCCCAATGGTCCGCAGCCGAGTGGACGCCATCCGCTTCGAAGACAACAAAATCCTCATCAGCGAAAGACTCTGCAGCGGCTGCGGCATATGCGTCAAAAAATGCCCCTTCAAGTCCATCAGCATAGTGAACCTGCCCGACGAACTGGAGAAGGACTGCAGCCACCGCTTCGGCGAAAACGCCTTCAAACTCTTCCGCCTGCCCATGCCCTCGCCAGGCACGGTGCTGGGTTTGCTGGGCCAGAACGGCATCGGCAAAAGCACCACGCTCAAGGTCTTGGCGGGCGAAATCAAGCCCAACCTCGGCAGGTTCCAGGAGCCGCCCGACTGGACGGAGATAATCCAGTACTACAGGGGTTCCAGCCTGCAGGACTATTTCCAGAAGATGAGCGAAGGCAACCTGAAGGTCAGCCACAAACCCCAGTACGTCGACAAAATTCCCCGGGCAGTCAGCGGCAAAGTCAGTGAACTCTTGGAGAAGGTGGACCAGCGCAAAGTTCTCGACGTGCTGTCGGAGGAGCTGGAGCTGAAGAAGGTCTGGGACCGAGCTCTGGATGTGCTCAGCGGAGGCGAGCTCCAACGCGTAGCCGTCACCGCAGCCCTGTGCCGAGAAGCCGACGTGTACCTGTTCGACGAGCCGTCCAGCTACTTGGATGTGAAGCAGCGGCTGAAAGTCGCCAAAGCCATCCGCAGCCTCAAGGAGCAGCAGAAAACCGTGGTCGTCGCCGAACACGACCTCGCCATCATCGACTACCTGTCAGACCAGATCTGCGTGTTCTACGGTGAACCGGGCGTCTACGGCGTCGTCAGCCACGTCCACGGCGTCCGTACGGGCATCAACATCTACCTCCAAGGCTACATCCCGGACGAGAACATCATGTTCCGCAAGGAAAGCATAGTCTTCCACGAGAAACCGCCAGTCGTCTCCGCGCTGGGCGGCGAAGTGCTCCTGAAGTGGGGCGCGGTGGAGAAGACGTTTGCAGGCTTCAAGCTGACGGCTCAGCCCGGAGAAATCCGACGCGGAGAGATAATCGGCATCCTCGGGCCGAACGGCATCGGCAAAACCACCTTCGTCAAAATCCTCGCTGGACTCGAGGAGGCGGATGACAAGCAGAAGTTCGGCGAACTAACCGTCAGCTATAAGCCTCAATACATCGCCGCCGACTACACGGGCACGGTGCAGGAGCTCCTCATGAACGTAGCGAAGGAGAACTACACGAGCAGCTGGTACAAGACCGAAATCCTCCAGCCTCTCCACGTAGAGCCGCTGCTGGACCACAACGTCATGGAGCTCAGTGGCGGCGAACTGCAGAAAACAGCCATAGCCGCAGCTCTCAGTCGCAAGGCCGACCTGTTCCTCCTTGATGAGCCCAGCGCCTACTTGGACGTGGAGGAACGGCTGAACATGGCGAAAGCCCTCAGGCGCATCGTTGAGGCGCACGGTACTCCCGCCTTCGTCGTGGAACACGACGTTGTAACGCAGGACTTCATGGCTGACCGCCTCATGGTCTTCACGGGCGAGCCAGGCGTGGAAGGCAAGGCGAAGCCGCCGACGACGCTGCGGAGGGGCATGAACCTGTTTCTAAAGGAGATGGACGTAACTTTTCGAAGGGACAGCGTCACACGACGTCCACGCGTGAACAAGGAAGGCTCAAGGCTTGACCTGATGCAGAAGCAGGTTGGCGAGTACTATTATACCCGCATCCTGCGCCCCAAGTAGCAGAATCAGCCCAAATTCAGCTTGTCACGGCAAAAACGGCAAGTGCAGGGCGGGTTTTTAGACCCGCACGCGTGTAGACTTTGGAGAATGTGCTGTCTTTCCTCCGCGGGATATGGGCGGTTTTTGCAGTTTCCGTGGGGTTAAGTTAAAGAATGAGCAGAAACATAACGTTAAAGAAATTGGAACTCAACTTGCAGGAACTGGTGGAGGCTAAGAGTGGCACAAGCAACCTTCGAAGAGATTTCCGCGTCTGACTTCTTCTACCGAAACAGAGACATCGCGGGCTTCACCAATCCCTCACGTGCCATATTCGCCGCCATCCGCGAACTCGTCGAGAACTCTCTGGACGCGGCTGAGAGCCAGAAGATTCCGCCCGATGTCTACGTGCGCCTGAGCTTCGAGGGCGAAGCCAGCAAGGACACGCAGGTGTACAAGCTGCGGGTTGAGGATAACGGCTGCGGCATTCAGCCCCGGTTCATCCCTTCCGCGTTCGGTCAAGTTCTGTACGGTTCGAAGTACAAGCTGAAGCAGATGCGCGGCACCTTCGGGCTGGGCGGCAAGATGGCTGTGCTGTACGGTCAAATCACGACGCATCAGGCGGCTTACGTCATTTCAAGCAGCGGTCAAACGAAGATTTACAGCTTCAAGCTGATGATTGACATCCAGCGGAACCGCCCCATCATCTTGGACCGCAAGGTGCTCATAAACAAGGAAGGCTGGCGCGGAACCATCGTCGAGTTCTCACTTGAAGGCGACTACCTCCGCGCGATGCCCAAGATTCTGGAGTATTTCAAGCAGACCGCGATGGTGAATCCGTACGCCAACCTGACTTTCGTGGACCCGAAGGGCAGATTGTACAAGTTCACCCGCGCCACAACGGATATGCCTCCACCGCCGAAGGAAACCCTGCCCCACCCGTACGGCGTGGATGTGGAGCTGCTTCAGCGGTTAATTCAGATTACCCAGTGCAAGGATATGCTCAGCTTCCTGACGAACCACTTTCACAGGGTCGGCGAAATCACCGCCCTGAAATTCTTGGTTTTCAGCGGCTTGAACTTCGCTTCCTGTCCGGAGCACGGCAAGCTTCTGCCCGACCAGGTTAACTGGCTTGGAGCGAAACCCAGTTGCTCACAGTGCGGTAGGGAAGCCTCGCTCAGCCCGTTCAAGAACCCGAAGCGACTGCAGCACGAGGAAATCGTGAAGCTCATGCAGAACCTGAAGCGGTTCAAAGACTTCTTGCCGCCCGACGCCAGCTGCCTGTCGCCGCTTGGCGAAGAGCTTCTGCGGGCAGGCATCCAGAAGGAGCTGGCGCCCGAGTACCTCGTGGTTTATCAGCGGAAGCCCGCCACGTACGCGGGGCACCCGTTCATCATCGAGATGGGCATCGCCTACGGCGGCGGAGTGCCGAGGACCGGTGGCTTCGTGGTTTACCGCTTCGCCAACAAGATTCCCCTGCTGTACGACGAAGCAAGCGACGTGTCCTACAGGGCCATCTCAGCCATGAACTGGCGCCGCTACAAGGTGGCGCCCGACATGCCCATAGCCATCGCGGTGCACATCTGCAGCACCAAAGTGCCGTACAAGACGGTTGGGAAAGAGTTCATCGCCGACCGCGCCGAAGTACGCCGCGAGGTGGCGAACGCTCTGCGCGAGGTGGCTCGGCAGCTGGGTCACTTCCTGAGCCGAAGGGAGCATGTGGACCGGGAGAAGAAGCGGTTAGGCGTGTTCGCGAAGTACCTGCCGCGCATCGCACAGTTTTCAGCCATGCTGGCGGGCAAGCAGAAGATTCCGGACATCGAGAAGTTGTTGAAGAGTGTGCAGAAATATGGTGCAGAAGAAGACTAAGAAAGGCATCATCGAGAAGAAGGGCGAAGTCGTCGGCAGCCTGAAGAACTTCGGGACCAAAATCTACAGCCAACTGGACAGCGGCGTCTTCCCCACGATCAGCATGCCTAGCCGAAGCACGGAGAACATCGACTACGACTCGAACGTTAGGCAGTACGTGCTGGGCGACAAGACGGTCAGCCGCAGCGCAAGAAACATCCGCCACGTCAAGCCATTCACTCAGCTGGCGTGGGCAGCCATGTTCAGTAACGAGTTGACGACGCAGCGGAAAACAAGCACGCTGAGAGATGTCTACTATTCGGCGCAGGCGTACGAGATGACGTTCACCGACCAGCAGGAATCCAACAACATCATCACCGACTTAGAGACGCTGACGGGTTTCGCCCGCGAAGACTTCAGTATCTTCCCCGAAGAACGCAGCGCCATATTCGGCGACCTCACAATCGGCTATACGGTGCCCGGCTACGAGGGCAAGACACTTAACCTGACAAGCCACCCCGACGGCGTGCTCATCGGTCCAGCCCTGACCTCAGCCGAGTTTGTGAGCACGAAGGCGGACAAGGTCATCGCCATAGAGAAAGGCGCCCTGTTCACCAGGTTCATCGAGGAGAACGTGCACAACAAGCACAACGCGCTGCTCATATCCACTTCGGGTCAGGCGCCCAGGCAGACGCGCAGCTTCATCCGCCGCCTCAACGACGAACTGAACCTGCCCGTGTACATCTTCACGGACGGCGACCCCTGGGGCATGCACATCGCCATGGTCATCATATCTGGCTCGGCGAACGCCGCGCACCTCAGAGAGTTGAACACGCCCGACGCGGTCTGGAGCGGCGTGTGGGCAAGCGACATCGTGGACTACAAGCTGCCGACGGACCCGCTGGACGAGGTGGACATCAAGCGGCTTTACGAGCTGCAGAAGGACCCGCGGTACCAGAACGACCCGCTGTGGCAACGGGAGATTAAGATGTTTCTGAAGATTCGGCGGAAGGCGGAGCAAGAGGCGTTCAGCAGA